>JBCCSJ010000097.1:0-16174 GCA_039200505.1 Planctomycetota bacterium
ATTGGAGGTGCAAATATCAAATTTGTATGCGACGACGTAGCCCGCGAATTGCCCTGCCAGCTTTGGCGGGATCCAAACCAGCTTGGTTCATTGTTGCGTCGCCTTGCTCGCGAACATTTAGGCCGGTCCCATCAAATTGGCGTCACGATGACGGGAGAATTAGCAGATTGCTTTCAAAGCAAACGGGTTGGTGTTGGATATATCGTTGACCATGTCGTCGAAAACTTGGGCGAATTCGCTCCTCTGTTTTATCAAACCGATGGACAATTGGTCCATTCGGAAGTGGCCAAGGCAAATTACTTGAAGTCGGCGGCTTCCAACTGGCATGCTCTCGCATGGCACCAATTTTTTCAATCCAGTACGGATTCTGGATTTTTGATCGATGTCGGTTCGACTACTACTGACATTATTCCCGTCAACGACGAATGGCCGGTTGGCCATTGCCTGACTGACAAAGATCGCCTTGCGAGCGGACAACTGGTTTACGTCGGTTGGCAACGGACTCCGGCCTGTTCGCTTCTTCCAAATCGTTTGTCACTTGATCCAAAAAACGAGTCGGTCGGGTTCGCTCGAGAATTTTTCGCAACCTCAGGTGACGCAGTTCGAGTGCTTGGTCTGGTCGAATCGGATGATGGAATGTTTGACACGGCAGATGGCCGCAGCGAAAGTCTGGAAAATTCCAAGTCCAGACTCGCTCGAATGGTTTGCTGCGACGTCGATGAAATCGGTAACGACGGCGTGGTTCAGATTGCCGAATCAATGCATGCCGTCATGCTGGATTTGATTGCGAGAGGCGTCAAGCAGGTCCTTGATAACAATCTGGATCTTCCAAGAGTCTTTCGTCTGACTGGTGGCGGTGACTGGTTGGCAAAACAGGCTTTGGACCGATTAATGGCGGACGAAAAACAGGAACGGCTGATACTTATTGAATCCAATCTGGATTGTCAGCAGCGGCAATGTCTTACAGCGAGGGCGGTTTGCGAACGACGACGGTTTTGGTTTGAAAAGCGTGGATTATGACCAATGAAGCGTTAAGCCGACAGCCTGCCGTTTTTAAGTTGGGGGGAAGTCTGTTGGATCTGCCCGATTTGGGGAAACGGATCGATCAATGGTCACGCCAATTTGCCGGTCCAAAATCAATTTGGATCGTCGGCGGAGGCAAAGCTGTCGACCAAATCAGGCGGAGTTTTTCACTGGGCGTCATTGGCGAAGTCAAAGCTCACTGGGATGCGATCCAGGCAATGGAATCCAATGCCAAAAAACTGCATAGATCTAGTCCAAAGCTACAGAACTGGCCTTTGATTCATTCCGTGGAAGCTTTGAAATCAAGCGTTTCCCAATCGCGCACTAATTGCCATGATGGCTGTTTTTTCCTGACGAGCTCATGGATGAAAACCGTTGTCGATTTGCCAAAATCGTGGTCCGTCACAAGCGATTCCATCGCTGCAAGGCTGGCCGTAGAACTTGGCCTGAATCGGGTAGTCTTGGTCAAGTCGAAATCACCTCCCGATGGATCACCTGACCAGCTTGCCGAGCTGGGCTACATCGATGACTACCTTCCAATTCTTGTGCGGAAGTTTCGGTTGACTTTGGAATTTATCAACCTTCGTTCCGATGACTTTCATCAAAATCGCAAAGGTTAAGAGTAAACGACCTGCTCAAAGTGGGATGTGATATCCAACGTTTTGACAGGTCCGATCAATCTTGGACTGACGAAAATTCGAACTCGTTTGACGAAATCGTCGAATTGTTTTTGGGCCAACGTTTCAACCACGGGAGATACGTCTCCTAATCGTTTGTATTGATTCGAATTCGAATCACGGACGTCGACTTGAAATTGAACTTCGAGTCCAACCGGTGGAGCGTCAATTAACACTTCCCACGGTTCGATCGATTGATTTAGTTGGCGGCCTAGCTGCATCGCTAGTTCACGACTTTTTTCGACAAGCCAAACGTAAGGTTTTTGAGCGACCTGCCGATATATGGTTTCGTGTTCGTTACTGTTGAAATTCGCGACCCGTTTAAAAAGTTGCCTCGTGGTTCCAAACAAGAGATTAAAAAGTTGCCGGCTTCCGTTTTGCGGCGATTGATGCCGAAGGTGCTCGGTCATCTGCCATTCGTTTAGCTGAAACAGATCTAACAATTCATTAGGAAGATCGGCCGAATTGTCTTCTAAAGCTTGATAATGCAAAAAGAAAGCACGTTGAAACATAGCGGTAGCGCTTCGAACCGCGTGATGCCAATAGACTTCGCTAAACATGACATAACGAGCAAATACCATTAATTCAGCGGCCGTTTGGCCTTTTCGAGTAATTGCAAGACGATCTCCTGAGGAGTTCAGGCAGAGGCTGCGAATCAAACGGGGCGCGTCAAAATTTTGCCCATATGGAACGCCTGCGTGAAGGCTATCCCGATAAAGATAGTCCATTTTGTCGATATCAATTGGGCCGGAAAGAATACTGCCAAGCAGGATCTGAACGGGATTGGTTTTTCTTCGAATGATGAGGTCTAAAACATCTTTGGGCGAAATTTTCCAGTCATTTTGAATTAAGTTGGCAACCTCGGTATCCAACACATATTGTTTGGCAAAATCTTCGTGGGCCGGTAAACCCTCCAGCGCGATGTCTTCGATCGGGTGGCAAAAAGGCCAGTGACCAATGTCGTGAAACAAGGCTGCGAGGATCAATTTTTCAGCATCGATCGGCTGGACTAAATTCGAAAATTCGGGCTGAGGACCCAGTTGGCGAAGAAACAAAAGCGAGTTTCGATAAACGCCCAACGAATGTTCAAAACGGTTGTGAGTAGCTCCCGGGTAGACGAACGAAACCATCCCAAGTTGGCTGATTCCTTTGAGCCTTTGGAACTCCAGCGTATCGATCAATCGCATCACACGAGGAGTAAGCGGTACGTCGGTCTGGTTGGGAATTCGAATTAGGTTTGACGGGCCATCAAGGCAGGCGACTTCTGGAATTGAAAGAATCGCAATCATTTATCCAAACCAGACAGACGCTGAATTCATCGACGCTATCCCCTGATTTAAAATTTGTCCGGACTCAAAAATCAGGTCGGAGATAATGGTTGAGGGAACCGTCGGAATAGTTGGATCCGATTCGGTGGTGGGCAAAGTGCCTAATCCTGCCAAATACCGCCCCAGTAATCCGACCCCCATGTAAAGTCCGTAATGAACCGATCCCATAAAATAATCGAGGTCGAAACATAACATGCCGCAGACTCCACCAATGCCCAGCATCACAATTCCAGCCGTCACGTAAGATCCGACTTCGTAACTATCGTTAAAGGCAAAACTTGCAACGGGCAACGCTAACCAAGTGGCGGCGTAAATGACGCTACAAATTCCCACCCGAGCCCACAATTCTTGCCCGACAAAGAAATCTAATTCCTGGTTCCGCAGAAATGTATAGGCCCCGAATGCAAGCGGAGGAGCCAACACCAAGGCTGCAAGTCCGAGCAACCAATAAGGGAACTCTTCCTTTTTGACCATCGACTGGCAGACAAACGCGACTGCTAGAAAGCCGACGATACAGGCCCCAATGATCGTCAATTGAATGGGTGAAATTTTTGACTCATGCCGCCTGATTGGGTCGATGATGGCGCGGCCTTGAGTATCAGTAGGGCCCGAAGATTTCGGAGCCGATATAACGACTTCTTCCGACTTGTCCGGAATTTTGATTGACGCTTTGCATTTTGGACAGGGACCCGTTTGACCGGCAAATTTATCACTTACATTGAATCGAGTGTGACATTTGGTGCAGGTTACTCGTATCGCCATGTTGGACTACTCAAATTCTTGCTGCAACTGGGAGAATGTTCGAATTTTCGAGACGAAGGTCGGGAAGCATCCGTAGTATATTAACTCTGAATGGAATCGAACTCCAGCGGGCGATTTCCCAGGCAACCGTCAATCTTCCTGGATCGGCGATCGCCAAAGTCTATTCGCTCATGTCCATTAATTCATTTTCGGTGATTAGCCGAAAACCTTGATCCGACAAGGTTTGCTGCCCCGAATCGATATTGTCTACCATGATGGCAACGATTGTTTTTTCGGATCTGGGAACCATTAAAGGGTAGGCCTGTACCAAATTGACCTCAGCCCTCAACAGAGCGCTAAACACTTCTAAAAGGGGTTGTTCAATGTCCGAGAGTTCGATCGCGATTAAATCGCTTTCGATCATTGCTAAACCGGCACTTTCGAGAATTTCCCGACCCTGTTCAGGATGACTCAGGACGAACCGTACGATACAGCACTCGGTCGAATCGATAATACTTAACGCCAGAATTTTGACTTTGGTTCCTCGAAATCGCCGATTGATGCCCAGCAAAACGCCAACACGATTTTCTAAGAACACGGTAAATTGTCGGATTGCCGGGTAATCCCGACCTCTCATTGTCTCCATTTCAATTCCGGAACCATAATCTTCACCTTGACTCATGAGTTACCCTGTCAATCAGTACTGATGTTAGCTTGAGTGGTACAGTAAATTGGCTACGTTATCCTTCATCGGCGAAAAGTGCGTTTAAATAGGATGCATCTTCTGGCACCAATGCTATCACTGAGCACTTAACTTCCAAATTTTGACGAAATCTACGGGAACCTACTATGTCGGTCAATCCAACTAATCCTGTCTTGACCGAGCACGAGATTCAAATTCGAGTCCGATATCAGGAAACCGACGGTCAGGGTCGAGTCCATCATTCTAATTTTGCCAACTATTTTGAAGTGGCTCGAGTAGAAATGCTTCGTGCCTCAGGACGCAATTACAAGCATCTTGAAGAGGCGGGCATCTTTTTGGTAGTCGCAAAAATTGAGGTCAACTATCATCGCGGGGCGAAATACGATGATTTGTTGACCATACGTTCGCAGGTGGTCAAAGCGAAAGGGGTAAGAATCACTCATCGCTATGAGGTCCTGTTGGACGAAGAATTGATTGTTGATGGGATGACTGTCGTTGCTGCAGTCGACAAAGAAGGCAGCGTTGTCCGCCTACCAGATTGGTTGCGACTGACGACTTAAATGAAAACGACGTCAAGGCTGTCGGTAGTTATCGCGGTCGAGATCGACGGGGCCGCGAAATTTGAATCGCAAAAATTCAAGTCCCTCCATCCAAATAAGACGCCTATCGCACATCTGGTTCCATGGTAGTTGCTTGGAATCTGTCGCTTGCGACTATCAAAACTTGGCGATTGTCTTTCCGATGCTAGCAAGTGTTAAACTTTGTCGGATATTTGAGCTTTGTCGATTAAACTCTCGCCGCCGATTGTGTCGATCATTCAAAACACCGAAGGGAGGTTTCACTGTCTCCAAGTTCGGAATGTTTGAATCATAGACGCTGGAAAGCGTCGAGCTAAAAATCAACAAAGGATAGTAACATGCGTCGGCTCTTAATTGCGGCGTTCTTGGGAATCGCACTAACCAGCAGCGTTGGTTGTTTCTTGCCAGCTTACGATGCTGACCCAGCCGTCCGCGCCAAACAATTGATTTACACATCCGAGGACTTACGTGCGTTGAGGGATGAGTGGACTCGATTCTGGTTTCTTGATCAGCCTGACCACATGAATCCGATTCGGACTCATGGCGGTATTCTGTAACCGCAGAACCCAATTCCAATTCCAAAAAACGCCGAGGTAAAAATTTGCCAGGCGTTTTTGGCGTGCGCCTTGTCCGGTTAACTATTCGGGAACATTGGCAACTTCGAGCAAAATATCAGATTCTCGTTTCCACAGCCATTGAGCTTGCTGATCGAGCATGCGATCGTAAACCGCCGCTACGATGGCGAATTCGAATACTGACAAGACCAGGTAAAGCCAACCCACATCCTGTTGCGTCACGAATTCGACTAGCCAAGATACTCCAAACACCATAGTGCTTGGAATCAAAATCAGACTCATTGAAATCGCCATCACGATCGAAATCAAAATGATGTACAGAATTCTTGGATTCGATGGTTGCATGGTGCCTCGCTTGATTCCCATCGGAAATCCAATTGAAAAATAATTGCCTATCAGGCAAAACAGCAAAAAGATCGTAGGGACCTGCATCAATACGGCCAATACCTTGAACGGGCCGACTGGAGCAATAAAGGTCAGGATCAGAATAAATCCGAGACTCAATCCAAATCCAAGCGGGGCCATCGATAAGTTCTTTCCCAACAACAAATGCTTTCGCTGGATCGGAGTAACGACGAACGCCCGAAATCCATCCCGATCCAATCCGAACATATTGAACATGAAAGACGACAACATGAACATAACTCCAGCGACCGAACCGACTCCTGCCCATGGTCGTAGCGATTCCGAGATGGTAATTCGGCTGATCGATTCTTTGGCAAAAAAACTGGAACCAAAAAATAGCACCAACAGTACGCTTGGCAAAACCAGAATCAGTTTCGCTTCCGGCGACCGCACGAGGGCACGAAAACTGCTGAATGCGACTACCGAGGCGGAGTCTGGGATCCACGGAATCCTTCGGTACATAAAATCAAGCTTTTTGACACTCAGCGAGTCGAGATTGTCGATTTTTGGTGTGTCAGATTTTCGTCGGTTCGATCCAGTTTGATCTCCGACCAAGTAGCGATTGAGGGTCGATCGGTAGGCATACGAAAGACTTACGATTCCTGCGGTAAACAATACGGTGATAAAAATCAGTGGAAGTGTCACGATACCTTCCGTCAGGTAGGCGATACCCAACGGCAACCAACCAAGCGGAAACCAGGTGCAAATGGTTTTCATCTGTTGAGTCATTCGAGCTTTTCGGCGATCTCGAATGTCTCTGATTTCGGCCTCTCTTATTTCTTTGTTTTTTGAAATGACAGCGTCGTCGAGTGCTAGTTTAGCGTCAATTGAAATGGCATCATTCTCGAAAGCGATCTGGTTGAAGCGTCGCAAACTTTTAAGTCGATTGGCCGACGTTTGGTCGACTTGTTTGCGAGATTGTCGCCCTTGCTTTTCGACGCCGCGCATATACATCATGGGCACTTGAGCCAGCAACACAAAAATCAGCGTCATGATGACGATGACGTTTCCCCGGTACTTTTTGTTTTCCATCAACCGGCCTACCCAGCCTCGAAAATGATAGGTGATGGCACTGACTAGAAATAGAAATCCAATGACTAACGGAATGGAAAGTAGCAGTTTTATTCCTTGCAGGTAAATCATTGCCACCGCAAATCCAAGCATTCCCGGGGCAAACATCAAGAATGATATGTTCAACAGGCAACTTGAATAGTTCAAAAAGAAAACACCTTTTAACGAAATGGGCAAGTGAAGTAGTCGGTCCATCGACAATAATTCAGACTGCTGCAATTCGGTTAACAATCCGATCGTCCAAAAAAGCAGAAAGACGCAGCCAACGATGGTCCAACTTACGAGCACTTTTTCGAAACCGGCACCTTCCAAAAAAGCCAGTCCACCTGCAAAGCCAAGAATCAGCGAAGTTGTCGAAAATAGGAACCCAATGAGCATCAGGCCTGCGGTCAGATAGTAGGCAAATTTGCCACCCTTTTTGGCTTGATTGAGGCTTAGCCGGATTCTCAATTTCAGCAGCGCAACGAACTGGCCCCAAGTCATTTTCCGCGCTCCGGTAGCGTTGACGAGTCGTCGCCTGAATCAGACGATCGGCTGCATTCTGATTGATTCGGCAGGCTATTTGTTATTGGATCGTCAGAATTTTCGTTTGATTTATCATCGGATGTAAATGGATCCGAATCGTCATCGGACGCTGTTTTTGAATTAGCACCGGAATCGAGCCAACTCACGTTGGTGATTTGTTCATCCGTTTCGCCGACAAGCTCAAGAAAAGTTTTCTCAAGGGTTTTGTCTTTTCGAAGTTCGGCCAAAGAGGCCTGTTCAACAAGCTGCCCGTTGGCGATCACCCCAACATGGGTGCAAATTCTTTCGACGATTTCAAGAACGTGTGAGGTGACAAAAACGGTAGATCCACGGCCGACGAAATTAGCCAGCAGATCGCGAATCACCCGTGCGGTGACCGCGTCGACGCCTTCGAACGGTTCGTCGAGGAACAGCAAATCTGGGTTGGGTAGCAGGGCTGCGGCAAGAGCAAGTTTTTTTTTCATTCCGTGCGAAAACTCGACCGAAAGCTTGCTGCCGGCATTTTCAAGCTTAAGCAATTTGATCAATTCCTCGCTTCGGCTTTCGATCGTCTGGCGATCCATTGAATACATTTGACCCACGAACGCAAGATATTCGGAAGCGGTCAAGTTGTCGAACAAAGCCAGATCTTCGGGGACCACTCCGGTTCGCTTTTTGATTTCAATGGCCTGATCCTGGTCCCATGGGTTCAGATCCAAAAGCTGTGCAGCGCCTTCGGTTGGTTTCAAAATTCCAGTCAGCATCTTGATCGTTGTCGATTTTCCAGCACCGTTGGGTCCAAGAAACCCGTAAAGGCAACCCTTTTCGACTTTCAGATCGACTGCTTGGACCGCGCAAAAATCACCGAAATATCGAGTCAATCCGCGTGTTTCAATTGCAAAGGTCATTTCCAGAATTTACCTGTTTGATTTCGCTTAGGAATCGGACAACCGTTCTAGAACGAAAAGATTTTGAATTTACGAGTCGATGAATTTGGTGGTCGGGATTCAACCGGCAATCTATATCACTGTTTATCTTTTCGTGGTTGCGGCTTTTTTCTTGGTTGATCCTTCATGGTTTGAGCAGCAAGGTCGGTAAACTGATCGGTCGTGGTCTGCCAGGCCGCCGCCATGCGTTCAACCCGATCAGGATAGTCGCTGGCCAGATTGTTTGATTCTGCCCGATCCGATTTTAAGTTATACAACTCCCAAGGATCTCCTTTGGCAGCGACAAGTTTCCAATCGTCTTCTCGAATGGCGCGATTGCCGTCGTGAAGCCACCAAATGAAGTCTCTTGAAATCGTTTGATCAGATTCAAACGCTGGAACGAGACTCTTGCCGGGGGCAGGCGGCATCGTTTCACCCTCCCATTGTTTTGGTTTTTCGATTCCAACGACATCCAGTATGGTGGGGACGATATCTATGACGTGGCCCGGAGTGGTTCTTAGTTCGCCTCGCGATCGAATTCCTTGCGGCCAATGGACGATCAAAGGCGTTGCACATCCACCTTCATGAACCCAGGTTTTATGCCTCCGAAATGGTGTGTTGCAGGCGCTTGAAAATCCAGGACCTAAACAAAGGTAGCTGGCTTCGCTCCCCATCGCTGCCGACGGGTCGTGACCACCATGGCGAACCATGATTTCAGCGCTGGCTCCATTGTCTGACGCGAAAAAAATGAGCGTATTTTCAAATTCGCCCATCTCTTTTAATTGTTGGAGGAATCGACCAATCTCACGGTCCATGCGATCCACCATGGCCGCGTGGATTGCCATTTTAGTCGCCTGAAATTCCTTCTGCTCTGCGGTCAGTTTTTCCCAACCTAATGGTCGATTGATTTCACCGGGGCCCAATTTTTCCATTGCTTCCGGAAAACGGTAGGGGGGACCAATATCAGATTCTAATTTGGACAAACTAGTGTGATGGATTCCCATTTTCAGTTGTTTTTGAAAACGATTCCTCCTCATCACATCCCAGCCGTCAAGGTATTTGTCTCGATACCGGTCAATATCTTGTTGGGGGGCGTGTAGCGGAAAATGGGGCGCAATGAATGCGAGATAGTGAAAAAAGGGGCGGTCCGAATATTTTTCGGAATGCTCTTTTAAGCAATCGATTGCGTGGTCCACTGTCGCGACAGTGGAATAGTAATTCGTTTCATCACCAAGATCTTTGATAGGCTGATCATCCACCCAGTTACCCTTGGCGGTAAAGAAATTTCCCTGATTTCGAGTGTCAAGAGATCGGTCGAATCCGCTGGGCAGAACTTTGCCATCGATATGCCATTTTCCACTGTGATAACTTCGGTAACGAGCTGGCTTAAGATAGTCCGGTAGCAACCTTGCCCATTTTTGGCGAACGTTTCGATTTCCGCCACCGCCAGGAAGAGTCGGAAGTTTATCTCGATGAACCTGTTGAGCATAATAACCCGTCAACAAAGCGGCTCGCGTAGGCCAACAGCGAGCCGTATTGTAAAATTGAGTGAATCGTAAACCGTTGTCTGCCAAGTAATCGAGGTTTGCGGTTTCAATTTCGCTCCCGTAACATCCTAAATCCGAAAATCCGGAATCATCGGCAAGGATAAAAACGACATTCGGCGGGTCGTCTGCAATAGTTTGGTTGTCAGATACCAATACACCTGACAAAACCACATAACCAATTATTAACCAAATTCTTTCCATCTTTTCACTCACTTCGGGAAAGCAAAATTTCGTTCGTTTGGACCCATTTGAGGAATCGTTTCGAGCGCCACGTAGTTTAGCTGATTCGAGCCGCGAACCCAAACAGTGTGTCGTAGCTTGTCGGGCAAGGTCGCATTTTCATTCTGCTGGGGTCTGTTAAAATTCGGAGGATTTTTAGAGAACAGGATCGATCGCAGATGAAAGTTTTATCCGGAATCCAGCCAACCGGTCGCCCACATTGGGGCAATTACTTCGGGGCGATTCGCCAATACATTCAGTTGCAAAGCGAAGAACAGTCTTTTTATTTTATCGCCAATCTTCATGCATTGACGACGATTCGCGATGGAGCGGTGCTGCGTCAACATTCGTTAGATACAGCACTCGATTTGTTGGCCCTAGGGTTGGATCCTAATCAGGCAACATTGTTTATTCAGTCGGATGTCCCTGAGGTGACCGAACTCTGCTGGCTGCTAATGTCCGGGACTCCGATGGGACTGTTGGAACGGTGCGTTTCTTACAAAGACAAAGTTGCCAACGGTTTACCCGTGGTTACTGGACTGTTTACCTATCCCGTGCTTCAGGCGGCTGACATCTTGGCCTACGATTCGGACATCGTTCCAGTCGGCGAGGATCAAAAACAGCATATCGAAGTGACAAGGGATATTGCCCAGGCTTTCAACCATAGTTTTGGTGAAGTATTTGTGATTCCCAAGGCGAAAGTTCTCGACTCATCGGCAAAAGTGCCGGGAACCGATGGTCAGAAGATGTCCAAGAGCTACGGAAATTTCATCCAAGTCTTCGAAGACGTCAAACCCATGAAAAAGAAAATCATGAGGATTGAAACGGATTCCCGACCGATGGAGGATCCGAAAGATCCGGAAACCGATCATCTTTATCAGTTGTATTCACTATTTGCGGGTGAGGCCGAGGTAGCCGCAATGGCTAAAAAATATCGGGCCGGTGGATTTGGCTACGGTGAAGTCAAAAAGGCACTCGCTGAAGCGGCCGAAACTTATTTTGAATCGGCAAGAGCCAAGCGTCAGGAATTAGAGAATGATCTCGATAGCGTGTATCAAATTTTGGCTGATGGTGCCAGTAAAGCTCGTAAAAAGGCCCGCGAAGTCCTTGACCGTGCGAAAAAGGCTTGCGGAGTTTAATGCCTTCAACCAATGGAAAATGCTCAAAGGTAAGACCGTTAACTAGTCGGTGGTGCGCGGCGTAAAGACTGCTGGCTTTTGTAAACCGAAGGATCGCCAATGATTCTTTCCCTGTAACTGGGGTGCGACCGGACGTGAACTCGTTACTCCCGATGGGTCGGCAAGCTGTATCCGAAAGGTTCTCAATCAGCGATTGATGATTCGGTCCCAAGCGGACCGAAGTTGGTACGCCCCGTAATTCAGATACGCACCTGTCGCTTGCTGGATTTGTTGATAGGGAGCACCGCATTCGTCACAGCAGGGTTGGACCGGTACGACAATCTGCTTGGGGATCCAGCGGCATATTTTCTGAGCCATTGTCACGTTGACTTGATAAGGAATGTTCACCGAGTAATTGGTGACATGTTCTCTTTGCACGGTTCGCGGAACCCGCGTCATGGTCGTGCGGAATCGTTTCTCCGGCACATTTTCCCAGTACACTTCCGTACGTTCCATCGGAACATCTCGAAACCGTTTTTTGTATACGGTTCGCTGTCGGACTTCAGGCACCATTTTCATAAAAGTCTTAATTTGGATATCCGCAACGGTTCGTGTTTCGGTTCTAAAACTGGTACGAGTTCGAATTTGAGGCACCATTTCGGTAACTGATTTGGTTTCGTAGACCGGAACCCTACGTTCAACGTCTCGATATTTAGTTCGAGTCCGAAACTCCTCCACCATTTCGGTGAATTCGACTTCTTTGACGACTGGGATTTCAATAAAGTCGATTTGGTCCTCGACGACATATTCAAGTTTTGCCACTTTGACTCTGTAAGTCTCTTCAGAGTCCTCCGGAATTCGGACGACGTATTCTTCAGGGACCATGCGAAAATCGTTGACAGGCACAGTTTTTGTAACGGTGACAAACTCGGTGTAAGGTTCCTGGACGGTGTATTTTTCCTGTCGGACTTCCTCTTTCGTAAAAGGTTCTTTGACGGTGATGTTGACTGGTTTCTGAGTTTCCCGTGATTGATAATCGACGAACGGTATCCTTTTTTGCTGGACCTCTTCTCGGACTCGTTTCACGATGACAGGCCGAATTCTGGGTTCCCAGCGATATTTGGTTACTTTAAATGTCATCGACCGCGAACTATCGCGATAGTCCATCACTTCCAACGAGGCGGTTCTAGTTTCACTTCGATACTTGGTAACTGGCACTTTTCTCGTTCGGGATTCGATTCTTTTGACGATCTCGGGTACCTGAAACGGAACTCTTTCCTGGACGTCTCGATAATCGGTGTAGGGAATTTTTTGCGAAACGACTCTTGGTATCCAGACGTTTTTAAACGTATGCCGCATTCCCGCCGTACAGCTTGAACAACCGCAGGCGTCTGAAAATAAGGTGCACGTAGGTGTTGAAACCTGTTCCCGCCTCCAGCTTCCCATGTCTCGAGTGATCGTTCGATATTTTGTCACCGGAACCTGTCTAGTGATGACCCGATACTGAGTCCGCATGACTTCGTAAGGCACTTCGATGTTGAAAGTATGGGTTCGATGTTCGGTGACAGGGATTTTGACCTGATAAGTTTTTTCCACCGTTCTTGGGGTTTGAATTTTAATCGGGATATTGCGCGTGATTTCCTGTTCGTATGGAACGTTGACAAAATAGGTTTCATCAACGTTTTCGGTGTAAGGAATAGCCACTTTGTAATTGACGATTTCTTCCCTTGGGATCGGGATCTGTTGATTCTCAATTTCGTTGTAGGTCGCGATTTTGTTCTGGTAGCCTATCGAGTTGTGCTTGATGGGGCGAGTCTTTTCGACGGTTCGGAATCGGGTCACCGGTTTTCGTTCTTTCCGTTCTTCGTAGCGAATAAAATCTTCCCGAACCATTCGAGTCCGCGTTTCTGTTTTGTAGCGGACGATTGGACGAGAGCGTTGCTCTTCCACAATTCGCGTCACTGGTTTTCGGACTTTGTTGACCACTTCTTGTTTTTTGTAGGTCGTCACGATTCGAGTTCGTTTTTTCGGCACTTTGACGACGTATCGTTCTTGGTAAGGTTCCTGTTCAACCACGGTTTTATAGCTGGTTTCCTGAATCTCCCGTGGCATTGGCACCATGACAGTGTAGGGAACCTCTTCGGGAACCTGGTACTCTTCAACGCGGTCGACTGATACCTGCCTTTGTTGGGGCTTGGGTATCATGATCGTAAAATCTTCTTGTTCTTCGACTTGGTACTCTTCTTTTCGGTTGACCGAATAATTTCGGGTCCGGTATCTCGGGACCATCACGGTATACGCTTCGGTTCTGGGGACCATGTCATAAACGACATGATTGGTGCGAAATTTCTTTTGCCGCATTTCTTGTCGATAACGCGTTTGAGGCACCTGGAAGTAACGCGTTTCCCAATGCGGAACGTAAACCGTAGTGGTGATGCATTGAGGCTGGCAACCACATGGCAATGGCTGATTCAGTACGCCTGGCACAAACGGGGCTTGAAGCCGGTTAGGCGTTATCGAAAAATTTGGGGCTGGAAAACCTAGTCTGGGTTGGTCAATAAATTCGTTAGGGTAGTTTGGTCTAGGGTTGGTTCGGTTTGTGGATTGGATTCCAAAACTCGGTGTCTCGGGCGATACATTGGCGGGATTTGCAGTCGGGCGAGCCGCTGGTGGTGACGGAAGCCCCGCATCGACACGGTTCGAATTTTGAAATTCAGGATCCAGGACCAAATCATCTTTGGCTGGACCGGGAAGTTGACTGGGTTGAGGGCGGTAGTTGGCTCGATTCAATTTCGAACGGATCGGACGGGGGTCAAAAAAAGGATCCTGAGACTGAGTTTGCGGATCCGCGATTACAACACTTTGACCGACTGTCGACCTGACCGGTCGCGGATTCGAAGAAGTCAAGTGTCGAGATCGCAGCGAGATTGCCGGTTCGATTCCAGAAATGTCCAAATGACCGAACGGTACCGCGGGGAGCGGACGATTTTCACCGAGTGACTTGAGCCACGAAGTTGCCGACACTGCCGCAATGGGAAACATCAATCCAACCAACAAAATGTAGTAGAGACGTTTCATTTCAGGGGACAGAAACTTTAATTTTCCAGAACCAGAGCGATCGACATACCTATTGGCAGGCTAGTCACCCCAAGCCAAAAATTCAACGAACTTGCCTTGCTTTTCACCAGAATCAGTCGCAAATCCCTGTATTTGCAACTCGAATATTGTCTCCTTCGATTGATTGAGTCCAAACATCCTTTCGAAAGCCAAGGTTGGGTAGTTTCGAAACTGTTACGTTATGAATTCGGAAGGTAAATTCAATCGCAACTCGACGGCCATTCGAAATTTTCTAAATTTGGTCTAGCAGGATCTGGCCTTTTTCCGAATTGGCACTCATCGAAACGGATCTGGTATTTTCGCTGGTAGATTCGAGTTGGATCGTCAGATCGATCGGTGGTATGTACTCTGCAACCCGATCGGCCCATTCGACCACCAACACGGCGCCTTCTTCGACCAATTCATCCAAGCCTAATTCATCCACTTCTTCGACTTCCGCAATTCTGTAGGCATCCAAATGAACTAATAGCAGTTCCCCCTCGTGAGGCGTACAAAGCGTATAGGTGGGGCTAACGATTTCTCCTTTGGCAATCCCGATGGCCTGTCCAAGTCCCTGGGTGAGACGTGTTTTTCCAGTGCCTAGCGTGCCATTAAGTGCCAGAACCAATCCAGGGCTCAGTCTCGCTCCGATGCGTTTACCAAGCTCGATGGTTTCCGATTCGGATTCCGAAATTACCTTGATATCCATGAGTCCAAATCGTTTCAATTAATGGATGTAGCCTTGAGGTTGAAAAGGTGAGACCGTTCCATTTTGGTCCAGCAAAATAGAATCTGTTCCTTTTGGAATCACAACGCCGATTTCAGTGACAGGAACATCAATAGACGGATCTTTTAGAATTTGTTCCGCGACACTTGGGGACACCGAAAGTATTAATTCAAAATCTTCCCCGTCAACCAGAGCATGGTGGATGGCAGTGAATTCTTCAAAATCGGCAATCGAATTTGAAAGTGGGATCCGTCCCGCATCGATTTGAAGGGTTACGTTGGAAGCATCGGCCATCGAAGCCAAGTCCAACGAGAGTGAGTCGGTAACGTCAGTGGCCGCTTTGACTGGATAATGATCTCGGAGATGATTTGCCATTTTTACCCTTGGTTCAAAATCGAGGTGTTTTCCGTCAAGGCTGCCGCCGAACTCACCCGTTACCAAAATCCGATCTCCGGGGGTTGCCCCCGATTTTACCCAGGCAAGCTGCGAGTCTTTTAGCGAACCGATCAATGTCACATGAATCACTAGACCCTGTTCCCAGCAATTTGTGTCTCCGCCAACGATGGATACTCCGTATAATTCCGCGGTCTCCTCCATCGCAACGAAAAGTTGTTGGGTTTGAGCCAGATCAAATTCAGTGGGCAGAAAAAAGGAAACCAGTCCGAACTCCGGGCGGGCTCCCATGGCTGCCAAATCACTCAGGCTTGCCGCCATTGATTTGTGCCCAATCCGTTCCAGCGAATGTTCGGAAGTTAAAAAATGAATCCCTTCAGCCAAGGAGTCGGTAGTCAAAACTTGTTTCCTTCCGCGGGATGATACGACGGCGGCGTCATCGCCGATACTCAAAAAGACTCCGGTATCGTCATCGTTGTTTTGCCTGGTCCGATCGGCGAGCCATCGGTGAAATTGGTATTCCAGTTTCATGTTTGCGGAAAT
>JBCCSJ010000098.1:0-16168 GCA_039200505.1 Planctomycetota bacterium
GGATTGAGCGAATTTAAGGAATAATTTTGGCGGCCAGAACTCTCAATCGTTTCCCAAAAATTCGAAGAGGCCAATCTGGCCCAATCTTTCTGAACGATAATCGAAACAAGCCTGCCTCTGCATTATCCGTCCAGATCAAATGCAAAATCGACTCTCTTACCACATGGTCGCCGACGGGAAAAAGATCGGACTCGGTTGATAGTTAAGACTTTGAAAAAGTCATACCCTGCCTGCGTCGAATTCGAAAAAAGGCGGGACCGAATCTGAATTCGAATCCCGCCTCTGACGACTTTGACCAAATTAACTGCTGTTTTGGTCAAGGAATGTACCGCTATCCAGATAAACTTGTAACGAAATCTCTTTTGAATGCATTAAGCTAGAGAGTAGGTCGCCTGAATAAACGGGCAATCGTTTCAATAAGAGCTTTGAATTCGACGATCACCACCGGGAGGAAGACGATGCATCTGAAAACGATAGGAAATCTTATTTTGAGTCTATTAGCTCTTTCCGTCTTTTTTCTTCGCACCGCCCAAGCCGATTTCACTCAAAATCCAGACAAGATTAAGAATTTTTTATTCATCATTTCAGATGATCTCAAGGCAAGCGTTCTGGGTTGCTATGGAGACAAGATTTGCCAGACTCCCAACATTGATCGCCTGGCAAAATCTGGCATGGTTTTCCAGCGAGCTTATTGCCAAGCGACTTGGTGTGCTCCCTCCCGTCAGTCGTTGATGCATAGTCGCTACCGTGGCAGCCATCCGATGAATCTTGGGCTCCATTTTCTCAACCATGGGTTCCATACTTCCCGAGTAGGGAAAATTTACCACATGAGAGTTCCAGGTGACATTATAGCTGGCACCGATGGTGCAGACATAACGTCAACTTGGACGGAAAGGTTCAACGCGGCGGGATTGGAAGCCCACACTCCGGGCGATTATGCGTGCTTGAATCTCAACGTGTTTACTCGGGAACTTAGGAACCGCCAATCGACTCGCATGCCGCATCGCCCTTTTGTAACGGTCATTTCTGACAGCGATGGCGAACTTCAGGCCGATTGCAAAGCAGCAGACAAAGCAATTCAATTGCTCAACCTGCGAAGCAACTCTGAGCAACCCTTTTTGATAGCTGTTGGTTTTGTAAGGCCTCATTACCCTATGGTGGCTCCAAAACGTTTTTTTGATCAGTATGATTGGAGATCCATTCCGCTTCCCCAAAGACGAGACGATGACCTTAACGATATTCCCAAATCGGGGCGCAGCAAATCAAATCATCAATCGACCGGGATTGGTAGTTTTCCAGAGAACCAAAAACGGATGTGGGCCGGATACTACGCTTCGGTAAGTTTCATGGACGAGCAAGTTGGGAAGGTGATCTCCGAGCTAGAACGTTTAGGACTGCGAGATTCGACCGCGATCATTTTCACGAGCGATCACGGATACCATCTAGGGGAACATCAATGGTGGCAAAAATCGAACATGCACGAAGAAGTTGCAAGAGTGCCGCTGATCGTATCGGCCCCCGGATTCCCCGTCGGTCAAACTTATTCCATTGTCGAATTGGTTGATATTTTTCCAACGCTTTCCGATCTAGCCGGGTTGAAAATTCCGGATTCGGTTCAAGGGAAAAGTTTGGTCCCCGTTTTAAATGACTCAGATGTGACTGTCCGAAACTCCGCCTTAACGATCGATAAGGGATTTGCAATCCGAAGTGGTCAATTCACATACATTCGATACAACGATGGTGCTGAAGAACTTTATGACATGAATTCAGATCCTCGACAGTTTAACAATCTAATCACTAGCGAATACCACAGTCAAAAATTGATCGATAACCGTATTGCGATGCAGCACAAATTAAAAAGTCTGGGGCTCACCTTTCGGAAAAAACAGCCCAAGAAAAAGTAGTGCTTGGTTTTCGTTATTGAATTGGCTAATCAAGATTTTAGGAATTCGAGATGCTGAAGTGTTCACTGACCGCAGTGCTGCAAACGTTTTTTCAAGCCTTGCGAACCGTTTTACTTAATCCTTTGTCAAGTTTAGGTCGGCCAGCTTAATTCTTTGAAAAGTCAAATCGGATTGGCTGCCTTCGTAGAGAATTCCGATGGTCTGCTCATCAATCACAGTCATACAAGAATAGCCCCGTCCAATACCATCATCCAGCAACACCTGATTGGGGTCGGGCCATGACTTACCCATGTCTTGGGATGCCTTAATCGTAATCTTTTCCCTCGCCTGAAGCGAATTTGGATTTGAGAAAAGGATCGGTTGATTGCGATAACTCCCGTTTAATCCTCTCCAAGCCAATTCGCGACCTAAATGAATCAGGCTCCCCATGCAAGCTCCCGGTTCTGTGAGTTGTGTCAAATGAGATTCATGGGTATGCCACGTTTGACCAAGGTCATCGGAAGTCAGAACAGCCCGCATTTTCGTTCGGTTATATCGGCAATTGAGCATGAGCCTTCCGTCTTCCAATTCGATGACTTGAGATTCAGTCGTGTCATCGAATGCACCAGTCCCGATCGACCATGTATTGCCATGGTCGCGGCTGTAAACGATCGTCGAATGAGGTAGACGGTGAACGTTACGTTTTTCGGAATTCGGCGGGTCTTGATATTGAGCCGGAAAAACCAAAGTTCCGTCCGACATGCAAATGCCCTTTCCAGGACCTTGCAACAAAAAGCACCAATCAGGATTTTTGATCTGCATCGTATTATTGATCGGTTCCGACCATGTCCGACCATCATCGTCACTTTTGACCATCATCCACTGTCCGGTCTGGTCCGGAGTCAGTCCTGGACCACTTCCCCACCACCCTCGATTTCCATGTGACCAAACTGCAGAAACCCAAATCGTTCCCGTATTCCGATCGACTAAAATACAGGGGTCGCCAATACCTTCGCCACGAAAATTTGGATCGTTACCCATATCCATGATCGTTCGCATGGGGCCCCAAGTTTTTCCTCCATCGGTCGATCGTGACATGCCGACGTCAATATTTCCGGGCAGGTCGCGACTGTTGTCCCAACGAATGTCGTAGACAGCGATTAAACTTCCCGAATTAGTGGTTACTAATCCTGGGATTCGAAATGTGTTTACGTTGTCATCCCCGGACTGGCGAAAAGCAAGGCCGATCCTTTGGGCCCCTTTCGCATTGAGAAATTCTGAACGCCCGTCAGAAAATTCGAGCTGTTCAATTTTGCCTGATAATCGACCATCAAGATCGACAGATTCCACAGAATTCAATTTGCAAGAGAGCCAAAAGAAGTTTTCGCCCTCGGCTAGTTTTTGCCTTCCCTGAAAAACGCTGGATTCTTTTGGTTGGCGGTCCGATCGTTTGGAAAAGACTTCGCAGGTTTTCGGATCGAATTGCGAATGTTGACTGTAATGAATTTGAAAAGTGCTGGCCTGATTCAACGTTTCAGTTTCGAAGCCAGCGACGACCTTTGTCAAAGCGATCGGCGAAGCGGATCCCGAAGTCACTACCCTGATTTTGACAATCGGGCTGGCGTCTGAGCCTACCAGCGCTGGTTTGACACACGGCAATTGTTGGATGGATTCAATGGTTTGGTTTTCCAACCGGTCAGTTTGTGCAAGCCTACCTTCGGCTAGGTTTTGAGCCGACGAAAAGAATGTTAGAGCCAAAAGTACGACGATCAAAGATTGGAATGGCTGTTGGGGGCACTTCACTATGACCTCGCCGAATTGAAATTGTTTTATCGTTGCAGGTGTGAAATTTTTAAGTCATTTATCCTTGGATGATCGGGGTTGTACGGGCTCCGTTTTCGCGGATCCGAATATACTTTTCCCTCATCGACTTGATCCGTTCCAATTGATCCGGGTCCTTGACCAAGTTTTCCGATTCATTTTCGGTTGGATTGCTATTCAAGTTGAACAATCCGATCGGTTCGAATTTGCTTACTTCACGATTCGACTGGAGGATTAGTTTCCATCCGTTTTCTCGAAACATGATTTCGTGTTTACTGCCAGCTTGCATCATAAAAAAGTCGCGACTTTGATATTGCCCTTCTTGGGTCAACAGTGGCAGAAGGCTTAATGAATCCATCGCCTCGGTTTCTGGAAGCGCAACATTTAACAGATCAGCGAAAGTTGCCAGTGAGTCTTGATTGATAATCGGTTCGTTACAAAAAGTTCCCGGCTGGATATGGCCTGGCCACGTGGCGATATACGGAACGCGATGTCCGCCCTCGAAGGCTGAATTTTTGAACCCTCGGTAACCACCACTTGGGTCATGCCCCGACTTAAGTGTGGCCTTGGGGCTCAGCCCTCCATTGTCCGATGTCAGAATGATGAGCGTATTGTCGAATTGGTTTGCTTTTTTTAGTGATGAAATGATTCGAGCGACTTGTTGGTCCAAATCCAAAAGCGTATCCAGATGTCGCGAGGGTGTTTGATTGGCAATCTTTTTTCCGTCAAATTCGTCTGTTGGAAAATGAGGAAGATGGACGTGCGGGCTCCAATAACAAAGAAAAAAGGGTTTCGATCCGTTTTGTCGCTCGATGAAATCTGAGGCTTTCTGAGAAATCAGCTTGCCTATCTCTCGGGTATCGAAATGCGAGTCACCAGGCCCAGGTCCTTTGTCAGAAACAATTTTGGGATGGATCGCATTTTTTTCAGTCAGAAAAACGAGTTTCGATTCATCGTTCGCGGGAAGCCACTTGCCATTTTCGTAGACGGTATAAACCGGTCCTTGGATACCGCAAGGAATGGTCAAACTATAGTCAAAGCCCAACGAAGCAGGGCCGCCTCCAACCATTTCGGAGACGTCAACAGAATGATCCGATCGTAATTTGCCGTGGTGTCGAAAGATACTTCCATCTTTTTTGTTTCGAAAGTCCCCGCCAAGATGCCATTTGCCAATGAAGGCAGTCGAATATCCGGCTGATTTTGGAACCGACGCCAAAGTCGCTTCTCCAGGTCGAAACGGACTTTCTCGAAAGGTGCCCCAGACACCCCACTTGGCGTAGGAACGATAGTTCATGTTGCCGCTCATTACGCAGTAACGAGTCGGAGAGCAAAGCGATGTTGCCGAGTGAGCATCATTAAACCAGATCCCCTGCTCGGCAAGTGAATCGATGGCAGGGGTTTTCACTATCGCATCTGTTTTTTGAATGGCCTCGTTGTAATAACTCACATCTCCAAGGCCAAGATCGTCAGCCATGATGAAAACGATATTGGGTTTCTCCTGAGCTACTGACAAGGTACTGATTGCCAGCATGCCGACGATGAGAATTAGACGAAACAAAATCATGAATGACTCACTCAACTGGTTTCTTTTTAAAACGACTCTATTTTAGCAACGGCTTTGGCAAGAGGAATAGTCGCCAATAACTTGATTAATGAGTCGGTGTTAGCGCAGGGATTTTGCCGATTCAGAGTCCGTTTGCAAACGTGAATGGTCGAGCGAGAACTTGAACCGCGGCTACCGCCGGTCGGCTTAAGCCATGACCTCAATGGAATTAATAGGTAGATGGAAACGGACGATCGTTCGACGCCGAACTTTTCTCACTAGGTCCGCCGCCCCAATAAAGCACTAACCCAGGAATTTAGTCGCTACTGAAAAGTAAATTAGAATGCCCAGGATATCTACGATCCCGGCAACTACTGGGGTGCTCATCAAGGCGGGATCCCAGCCCAGTTTTTCGAAGATGAGCGGGAAAATTGAACCCGTCAGCGTTCCGCAGATTACGATCAAGAGTAACGTCAGCGGCACGACAAACATTGTTAGATTGAACCAAGTAACGTCGTCAGGAACAAAAAAGGAGGACGCGAAATACCCGAGTATTGCCACACCAGTTCCAAGCAAAAGTCCCATCGTCAGTTCGCGGCGAACGACACGTGCCCAATCCGATAATGATATATGACCTCGAGATAGTGCGGTAATAATCAAGGTGGCACTTTGACTTCCAGAATTCCCACCGCTACTGATCACCAGTGGGATAAAAAAACCAAGCCACACCCACTTTTCAAGTTCGCCTTCGTATTCTGCGATCGCAAAAGCCGTCACCAACGCGAACACAAACAAAATGGTCAACCAGATTCCACGTTTCCAAGTGAGCGTGATGATCGAGGTACGAAGATAACTTTCGTCGAGCGGTTCGACCGCACCGGCTCGGTGGGCATCCTCAGTCGCTTCTTCTCGAACAACGTCGATAATGTCGTCGTGGGTGATGATGCCCAGCATTTTGTGTTGGTTGTCGACAACCGGAATTGCCAAGAGGTCCATCCGGGCGACTTTGTCTGCGACGTCTTCCTGGTCTTCGAGTACATCAGCGGTCACCAGATCGGTGTCCATAATTTCGGAGATACTGGTGTCCGGTTGCTTCATTCCAACCAAAAGCTGCCGAGCGGAAACAAGACCTCGAAGATGGTCTTCGTCATCAACAACGTATAAATAATAAATCGTTTCAAACTGTTCCGCTTGTCTGCCGATTTCGTTTAATGCATCCCGAATTGTCAGGGATTCGCTGAGCTTTCCAACCTCAGTGGTCATCACTGCTCCAGCAGTACCCTCGGGGTATTGGCTCAATCGCTGAAAATCACGTCTTTCATCGACCGGTAAAAGCGACAACAATTCCGCCAATCGGTCCGATTCCAACTCTTGAAGCAAGTCGACTCGATCGTCAGGAGCCATTTCGGCGACCATTTCAGCGATTTGGTCGGCGTCTTCTTGTTCTAGGATTTCGAACTGTTTGTCTTTTCCAAAGTAGGAAAAAATTTCGCCCCTGAGTTCGACGTCGGTTGTGTGGATGACTTTCCAGGCCTCTTGGCTGGACAAACCAGCCATAAATTCCGCAGCTCTCGCTGGGTGAATGGCTTCGCAGAAGTCGCGCAAATCATCCGTAGCTTGGCCGGCAAGCATCTCCCGCAGTTCTGGTAAATAAAGCGTGTTAATCATATCGAATCAATCATAACCAAGAAGCATAAAGCCAGAGAGGGGACCGAGTCGAAAGTTTACAATTTGCGTGAATCTTATGCTTTTTCCAAAGGCGCTTGTGAATCCCTGCCAGTCAAGACCAACCTTTACAGTTCGCGTTGGATTGCGCTTAATATCTGATTGAGAGCAAGCCTACGATTCGCAGGCGTTCTGATTTTTTCCCGCTTGAATCAAGTGGAATCCTGATACCTGACGCATTCAACCGATATGCCAGCCAACTCAATTTTTGACGGACAATTTCTATCATCGCGTTCGGATTCGGACCCGATTCTTAACGTCGTTTTGCATCAGCCTGAAATTCCGGGAAACACGGGAGCCGTTGGTAGAACCTGTGTCGCTATTGGAGCTAAGCTTTGGCTCGTCCGGCCGCTTGGTTTTAGGATCGACGAAAAAACTCTGCGGAGAGCAGGATTAGACTATTGGAAATATCTTTCTTGGGAAGTCGCCAACGATTGGCAAGATCTAGTTGACAAAATGGGAGACCGACGATTCTGGTATTTTTCTCGATTTGCCACTCAAAACTATGCCCAAGTTTCTTTTCAAAAGAATGATGTCCTCGTTTTTGGTAGTGAGACTTCCGGACTGCCCGCCTCCATCACTCAACCCAATCAAGACAAACTGCTTCGAATTCCGACAACACAGAATGTGCGAAGCCTTAATTTGGCGACCAGCGTCGGAATCTCGGCTTACGAAGCTGTTCGTCAGATCTGTCTGATTTGACAACCCGCCACAACTAGCTGATCGCATTGATTGATTTGTGGTTTTTGAATTGACGCAAGATTTTCGAACTGGAGTCGACCTTCAATTTTGAATCTTGAAAAATTTTTGAATTGGGCTTGGCACTAAAGGCGGATTGGCTACTATATCGGTGCGGGGTGGAGCAGCCCGGTAGCTCGCGAGGCTCATAACCTCGAGGTCGCAGGTTCAAATCCTGTCCCCGCAACTTTGGTTTCGCTGATAAATTTTGAGATCGATCAATTTTGGAAGGCTGGCATGACTAGATGCCAGCCTTTTTCATTTCTGCATCGTTTGCGTGGAGTTCTTGCAGTAGACAGTTAATGTTCTTGTGACATCAGGTCTAAAATTAACCAAATAAATATGGAGAACGGCTGAAAAGCATCAGGGCATCGGCGAATGGGAGTGATGGGCGTGTCCTCCGTCAAATACTTTGTGTTTCATATCGCCTCCAGAAATCAAATAGGCGATCAAGTCCTTGATCTCTTCTCGAGAAAGCTTGTTGACCATTCCAGCTGGCATCGGGGAAACTTTGGAAGTTCGACGGTCATCGATATCATCCTTATTTAAAATCGTTAATTTATCCTTGGCGAGTGGGTCGACAATGATTTTTACGACGTCATCGTTCTCTTCCATGATCATGCCTGTTTTGGTCGTGCCATCGAACATCAAAAACGAAGTGGTCGCGTATTCCGGAGCAATACTACGGGACGGTTCGAGAATTGCACCTAACAGATAAGACGCCTTCCTTTTTTCATCCGGCAACCTGGCCAAATCAGGTCCAAAATTCTGTCCTTGACCATCCATCCTATGGCAGGCGGTGCAATTGGCCGCCTCGAAAGCCGCTTTTCCAACTTCATGCGACCTTCCGCTGAGCTCTCGGAATTCGGTTCGGAGTTCCATGTAAGACCACTCCTGACCTCTGGAATTTTCAGCCAGCAAGGCATCTTTGACAGGCAAACTCAAACTCGCCAAATACGCTTCTGGTTTCGCTTGATAACTCTGGAAATCTGGGACTACATAAAGAGCCCCGTACATTCGCCGCCAATGACCTGGGTAGGTACAAACGTAGGGATAAATTCCCGGTTCGGATGGAACGTCGAAAGCAATCGCCTGTTCCTGTCCCGGCTGTAACAATTTGCTACCTATTAAGACTTTAGGAGAGTCCGGAATGTAGTGCCGGGCTTCCGCGTCGGCATCACGCCCGGTTGATTCGCCCAGTTCGCCTACTTCTTCCAGCGAACCGGGAGCTACTACCGCGAAGTTATGAGGCATCGAATCCGTATTTGAAAACCGGAACTCGATCGGCTTCCCGGCTTCCACAACAATCTGTTCTTTGTCGTAAATCATTCGATGGGAAACGGTACCGATCGCGATTACTCTGACATCCAAATTCGATAGACGTCGGCGAATGTCCTGTGCTTCGTCCCCACCGAGTGTGCTCGCAAGATTTTTGGTTAATTCCACGGCTCGGTTTGCAGAATCAGTCGTCCTTAGTCGAGGCGGAAGTGAACTGAGGTAACCCACAAGATTATTTGCAAGAGGTTTGACGAACGATGAATTCCATTGTGAACTTGGAATCTGAGCCAAGGCATTGATCGCGGGTTCAACGAGTCGACCTGAGGAAATCAACTGACACAGAGCCTCGAACTTCTTTTCATCGTTGCCCGGAATTGCTGCCAGGGCGCGGATTGCGGTCTCGTGGACTGTTTCTTTACCAGCAATAAAAAGCTGGCCTGCCGGAACCGGTTGTTTTTCGATCCCGGGTCCCTGCCAACTTACTTTTAATCCATCTCCTCCGCCTGAATCAAAATAATTGACTCGAATCGGGTGAAGACCAGCCGACAGTTCGATTGCTCCCGATTTCTCAACCATACCATGATCTCCGTCGTTGTTGATCAACTCCGTCCCGTCAATGTAAAGGCGGGAACCGTCATCAGAAGCGAGATAAAAACGGTATTTACCCGTTTCAGGGATATCGATGGCCGATTGGAATACGTTATAGAACTGGTCTCGAGATCTGCCATCGGGAATTGTGATCCGAAAATCAGACGCTTGCATCACGTTTGAATTCGGTTTGGCGTCGATCACTTCGTTTGTGGCATTTGCCGGATGGGGTTGACCGTATTTGACAAGAACGCCGGGCTCCCTTTGCCCTGCTGCAGATTCTGATTCCATTCCGGTCGGAAGTTCAAATATTAAAGGCATCACTTTGTCAAAAAGTGCCGCGCGAGCTTTGGGTCTTACGGTCGGCACGGCATCTAAAAAATCTTTCAACCGCTGTTTGCTTTGGGATGCAGCAAGATATGCGTCATCCGGACCTACGGCGGCCACCCACGAAGCATAGCCCAATCGTTTGATTTCCGAAGAAGAACCGTTGATCGCCAGTTGTTCAATTTCAGTTTGAATTTTCCGCAAATCGTCGGCGGGTTGTTCGGCAAGTGCCTGACCGAGCCGAATCTGATTTCCATTCGGTTTCTCTTGTTCCTTCAAAATAGATTCGATCAAGATCTGAGTCACGGACTGGTTCGTCATTTCGGCCAATCCGTTTAACGCAGTTTGCATTTGATTTGGGGAAACATCTTGGCGAGTTAAAATTGCTCGAAAGACGTCTTCGGACGGAGGCAGTTTAA
Organism: Planctomycetota bacterium; assembly: GCA_039200505.1. GTDB lineage: Bacteria > Planctomycetota > Planctomycetia > Pirellulales > Pirellulaceae > Mariniblastus. The sequence goes on from JBCCSJ010000098.1 coordinate 10,323, forward strand.
TAAGGTCTTTGGCCGCTGCAGTCGCCAAAACGTACCGTCTAGCAGCAGGCGAAAGAGGATCCCCGGAAGCCAGCATCTGTTTTACCATCGAATCGATGTCGAGTTTCGATTTGGCGAATTTAAGAACCGACTCCATCTCAGGATCGAGCGACATCGTGTTGGCAATGAAGATCGCTTCTGCTGCCGCAATCTCTTGAAAATTGACCGCTGACTTGACCGCTTCGGCTCTGACTAACGCGTTGGGGTCGCCCGCAGCGGAAATCAAAATATCCTGCCAGTTTTCGATTTTTCCAGCCCAATGCCCAAGCGTTCGGATCGCGGCAGCCCGAACTTTAGGTTCATCTGCTTGAAAGACTTTGCGAATCAAGTCGAGATTGGGAATACGATGCTCTTCGAAAACCCAAAGGCATTCCAGCAAAGCCTGAGCTTCGTCGCGATCAACCAATGATTTTTTTGGGTCCAATCCTTCAGTAAATTTTGTAAGCTCGGCGGAAACTTCTTTCGAATCGCGTCCGCTTAATTCCAGCCTTGCCCGATAGCGAGTATTGTTCTCTCTGGCAAAAAAGTGTTGGCAAACTTCGGCGATAGGCCGATTTCTCATCTTGGCTGGTTTGACTAACGGTCGACCCTCGTAGGTAACACGATAAACTCGCCCGTGAGTGTGATCGCGATTGGGATCTCTCATGTTGTGCTGCATATGTCCGATGAGAGCATTGTGCCAATCGGCGATGTAAAGGGCTCCGTCACCTCCAATTTCCATGTCACTGGGACGAAAATTGGGGTCGTCAGAATAAAGGATGGGGTCAATTTCGGTGGCGGAGATGTCCGCCCCGTTGTAGCTAACCTTGTGCTGCAAAACGCCCAAAAATCCGATCGCATTGGAAATCAAAAAGTTGCCATCGTTTTCTGCCGGAAAATGGCTGCTAGACAAGATCCCATTGGCTGGAACCGGCCTAACTCTTTTCTGAAACCATTGCTTGTTTCCGATCCCTTTCCCGATGTTGACATAAGATCCCGTTCCACTGGTTCCATCATTTGCAAACTGATAACCCCAGCGGTCAAATACGTCTCCATGTGGATTTGGGCCGATCGGAAAGTGAAATTCGAATTCAAAAGTTCGGGGGTTAAAGCGGTGAATTCCAGATCGGCCGGATCGAAAAGTTTGCGTCGGTGTTTCAAAATTGGCAACGTTGAAAATGCCCCGCGAAAAATAGAGCCAGCCATCAGGTCCGATCAACAAGGCGTTGGCACTATGATGAGTGTCCGCACTGGAAACGCCCTGCAACATTCGCAGTTTATAGTCAGCAACGTCGTCGCCGTCGGTGTCTTTCAAAAACCAAATTTCAGGGGGAGCCGCGACGAGCATCCCGCCTCCCCAAAATTCAAATCCTGTCACGCTGTTCAATCCGTCGGCAAAAATTTTGCACTCATCAGCCACACCATCGCCATCTTCATCCGGCAGAATACAGATGCAATCCTTGCGGGGCTGGGTGGGGTTCCAATGCGGATAGCTTTCCCAGCAAGCTACAAACAGCCGACTATCAGGATCGACAGACATCTGAACTGGGTTGATTAAGCGAGGAAACATCTCTTCGGATGCGAACACATTGACCTTCATGTTTTCGTGAATGGTCATTTTGTCGATCGCTTCTTCAGCCCCCAGATAGGGCCATGCACCGCCAGCCAAGGGACCTTCTTTGTTTGGTTTGACGATCAATTCTTCAGGAACATTGTCATCTTTGACGACCGCATCGTTTCCTTTGGCAATTTCCCAAATTTGTTGATCGCGGTTACCCGTCATGATGTCGAAGATTTCCATCTCCCGTTTCATCACATCGGCATTGGATTGATCAAACCAGGCAAGCTTCGATCTGCCTCCGTAAACGTTGTAGCCATCAACAACTCGGTATCGACTAAACCAATAGTAGTTTTTCTCGAGGATAGCGTCCCTTAATTTGGATACCGACTCCATTTTCGGAAGGCTTCGATTCGGGAAAAGTTTTGGAACCAAAGCCCTGGCTAGTTTTTCATTGCCCGAATCGAGCAAATGAATCCCATTCATGGTCAGCGGGCTTTGATTCGACTGGTAGAGTCCCAGGGAAAGATGAAACAAGTCAAAAAACATGACATCTTTGGATTCGCACACTTTCTGCATGGCATCCCGATAAATTTTTAGCAGTCGGTTGTTTTCGACTCCATCTGGAAGGTGAGGTGAATTCAAATTTTCGTGGGCCAGTGGCGAGAAAAATACCAATCGTGGCGGTTTTTTACCGTTGTATTTTTGCGACGACATCTGGTCGATCAATTTGGAAAGTTGATCTTCGAAATCGGGCAGATTTGCCTCACCCCGAAGTGCTTCGTTGTATCCGAAAAAACAAAATACCACGTCGGCTTCACATTTTGTCAACCATTGGTCTGGGGATCCGAAATTCTGAGAACGTGGGCGAGTCGAAATCTCGTCCGCTGAAAAACCCAAATTCCGAAACGTCAGATTGTGTTGAGGATGAAGGGCTGAAATGTAAGTTTCCAACCAGCCATGATGCTGCATGCGATCAGCGGTCGTGTTCCCGATGTAGCAAATCTTCTCTCCCGGTTGCAATTCCAGACCAGACTGTCCGAATCCAAGAGATAGACCGAAACCCGTCGAGAAGACAATTGCAAAAACACATGTCCTAACAAGTGATGACTCACAAAACTGCATCGATTTTTCTCTCAAGATACTCGGTCAATCGTTGCTGATGATCCGCAGTAAAAACTGGGAACAATCGCCGCGTGCTTTGTCGCGATCAACCGCTTGAATGCCAATTGCTTGAGCAGTTGATCCCGACGCCAAACTATTGTGATATCTTAAACCGGTTTTTTGAAAAAGCCGAGTGTCGCGGAATTTTCATCGATCGATTGAACGAATAAAATGAATTTTTGGTCGATTTATAAGGTCGTCGCGGCGAGGTATCGACAAGTCTGAAGACATGAATTTGAGCCACTGAGACGGGCAACATTTCGTTTCAATTTTTCGTCCGCAAAAGTTGGAAAGGATTCATTTCGGTGGTTATTCGTTGGCGAGAATTGGATCTCCGTAAACTCTGTGAAGAGCATCCAATACTAGCTGTGCCATATAGCGATTACCATTTGAATTGGGATGAAGACCGTCGTCACTAAGATGGTCCTTGGCTGGCCGAAATGAACCTGGCGGAATGATAAGACTATTAAAAATAAGGTTGCGAATGACCGAATCGGGGATCAGTTCGAGGTCGTAATCGCGGGCAAGTTCCCGTTCCATTGCATCGTATGGATCGGTTACGAATCCTCGCGGAATTTCCATCAGAAATACTTCGATGTCAGCGTCATGAAACGATTCAACTAATAACCGTAAATTTGCCATAGTCTCCGATCTTGACTTATGGTCGCCATTGTAGTCATGCCCTCCTAACTCAATAACGACCGCTTGCGGTTTGGCCGCAATGATTTCGGGCAGCATTCTTATCCCGTCATCGATTCGAATTCCATTAACACCAAAATCGATAATGGAAACTGTAGTCAGTTTCGCCAATTCTGCGGGGTAGCCAAATGCCGTCAAAGAATCCCCCAAGCATGCGATTGAAGTGGGTTGTAGCACGAGCTTTTGGGAGCGAGTCACCGCATCAAATCGTTCCGATCCATAAAACAACGAAACCGCGACAAGCACCAACGTGATGGGCATTCGTTTGAGGTCAATCCAATAATATGTTTGAGAACCAAAGTACCCATTGATACCGCCAACCAATAAAAACGAAGTGAAAAGGACCATGAACTCCACTGTAAACCCTGGGCGTTTGATCAATAGGATCATGGAAATTCCAATCAAGGCGATCCAGCCAGTGCCATAAGACCGAGCCAACCACACGCTTAAACTTAACCAGATAAAAACAAGTTTGGGGTAGTGTGCCGGATAGGTGATCAGCGATGAAGCCAAGAGCAAAATTACAAAGAAAATCACTGCGACTCTGATGACTTGCTTTTGGATACTTTCGATCATTGAGATGCCGATAAAAGAAAAGCCGCAGAAAATACATCTGCGGCTAGTTTACCGTTTCGGTCGAAGGAATTCTTTCGGTCGAAGCCTGGAATTCCTCTTTTAGAGCCGTTACTGTTCTTCTTTAAAGTTTGGCTCTTTACCTTCGTAGGCACGATACAAATCGAAAATTGCATTCTTTAATGCCTTGGCTGTTGCTGGCGAAGCATCCTGCTTACACTTCATGGCCGCAACCATCACCTTGTGAGATGTAATCAGTTGATTTGAGTATTCTTTATTTGATTCTTTGATTCGTTGAGTCAAAAAGTAGTCGGCGATGATCCGTTGAATATTGGTCGCATGACTCTCTTTAGTCGTCACCCAACGGACAGATTGGTTGATTCCTTTTGGTGTCGGAGGCCCGGCCAAGCTCGATGTAAATTCATTGATGCTTGTGATCGCTTTGGCGATCGTCGTCGTATCTTCGAGCATCTGTTCAAATCTTAATTGATCTGCATAAATTCCACACGGAACTTGGCAGTGAGGAACCGGGGCAGATTTTGTTTTTGGAAGCGTACCATTCTCGTTTGCGTCAACGGTGGAAATGGTAATCGAGCCCATCATCAAAAAACAAATGACGAGAGTATGCTTAACGGTCAATTTCATAGTTATCCCCTCGGGAAAGCGTGTCAAAATTAATTCTTTCAATTTACTGTATTTATAGCGATTCAGCACGAGGGCGAACAGCGATTCGCACTTACTTCAGCCAACATCATCTCCAGCGATGGACTGTGGATCGCGGTAGCGAATGGCGTAAATTAGAGTTCCCATCCGGATTGATGTATCGTAGGTCGAGGTTGTCCTAATACGCTAACACAAGCGAGCGAGTTGATGATGAAGTTTAAATGCTCAGATCCAATTGCGATCGTAAACGATTTTGAGTGCATCCCTTTTTGCGTGTTGATTATCTCACTGGTCGTGTTTGGAATTCCAACGGCATTGGCTCAAGAAACTCGTCCTTACGATCTTGGGGGTGCAAGTCAGCCCAAACCAATGAAATCTTTGACCAAGAAAGAGGGGCAGTACAAACGGGTCCATCAAACAGCACTCCGCCTAATCCTTCAAGGTAAGACCGAAAAGGTTCAAAAATTCCTTGAACAGTATCTTGCCAATCATCCGGGGGACGCAGAAACACTTTACATGTTAGGAATCTGTCACGGACAAAAATCTGAGATTGATATCGCCGAGGGTTATCTGCAGAAAGCTGTTGATGCCGGATTGCCGCCTGGTCGATTAGTAGCCGGCCCAAGGTCCATGTTGGAACCGATGCGTGAAACTGAGTTAGTCAAACGGTTATTCAATCAGTTCAAAACAGAACTGATTCATGGGCCGATGTTAGGCAACCTGACCGATGGGAGTTGCTCAATTTGGGGAAGAACAAGTTTCGAATCTAAGGTTGAAATCTTAATTTTCGACCAAGAATCAAATCAAGAAATTGCTCGTAGTCTTCCTGTCCAGTCGACTGCAAAAAATGACTTTACGTTCGTTGCTCAAGTCAATGGCCTTATGCCTGACAAAGCCTATTCTTATGCTGTTGTCATTGACGGTCAAAAGTCTGGCTTCCATGGTCAATTCAAAACATTCCATCCGCGATCTCAAGCGGCTCAATTCAGTTTTGCGTTTGGCGGAGGTGCTGGTTACGTTCCCCAAAATGAGCGAATGTGGAACACGATTGCAGAATCAAATCCGGATGCAATTTTACTGCTAGGAGACAATGTTTACATCGACGATCCCGAATCCGTTGTGATGCAGCAATACACTTATCATCGCAGACAGTCACGGCCGGAGTGGAGAA
>JBCCSJ010000099.1:0-16128 GCA_039200505.1 Planctomycetota bacterium
GACAATTCCGCTGGCTTCAAGTTCTCGGGCGATCGGAGTCAAAAAACGCTCCAACGTGATCGCGACAGTACTTACCTGTAGCACTCGAATCATTTCTAGTACCCGTACCACTTTCTCAAGGGCCAACCAATCCAACCGGAAGAATTCGACTGCCCCTGTTTCCATTCCTTGTCGACGACGATCTTTTTGCTTGCCGAACGTCTGGCACGGTTACCTGCAATTCCGTGGTCGTGATTCCAGGCTAACGGCGGGATGGGGGATTCTTCGCAATCACCGGGAACCTCGGGAACCACAATTTGATTTGAAATATTTCTTGCAGTAGTCTCGGGTTCAGACGCAAAGGTTTCGTATTTGACTAATTGATAGTTATTGCGGCTCGCATACAGCAGGTGCACCCAAAGGTTGGCCAGCATCCAGGTGATGGCTACACGCAATTTGCCACCCCGTTTCACTTTGACGACTCCGTCTTCCAGTTTCGTGTTGTCACCTCGAAGAAAACTCCAGGCGACCGCATCTGGATTTCTGACGAGATGCACTACATACACCGGTTGATCGCAGATTCGAGACAAAGCTGCTGCCCGAAACGTGGCTCGACGTGTCGTTTTGGAGCTATCAATCAGCATCTTGCTTCCAGTTGTACTGGCTACCAATTTTATCAGTGGCTGCCATGCGTCGCGGTACACTCTTCGATGCTTTGCATGGAATAGCCGCGACCACCATAAAGGTCGAGACTCGATGAGCGCTGTGGCTTTTGCCGCTTTGGACACAAAATCGTCGTGAAAGCCAAGCTGATCGAAAATCGGTCTCCAGAATTCGCACTCACGAATAGCCTGCCCGCAAGAACAAGCTTTATTATCCAACCAGTAGTGAAATACATGTGTAATTTCACTTAAGCCCAAAGCGTTGGGTTGCTGCCCCAGCGTCATATCCAGAACAGTGGAACCGCTGCGTCCGTAGCCAGCAATATATACAATTTTTGAAGGCATCACGAAGCAAACTCCTTTTGTCGAAACGGAGCGATATCTGTGTTGCCGGTTGTTGAAGTTTCGCGTCGAATTTGTACCGATCCAACCGGCCCCAGGTCCATCATCGTGTTCCATGCCTGGGCTAGAACAAGTGCGACTACCAAGGAGAAAAAACCTTCATAGAAACTTAAACCAATGATTGCGCATAGTAAAATCGAAAGCGAAAACTGGGCTTCGGGATGCTGGGCGTTTGCCCACTGGGATAGCTGCCAACTAGGAAAAAGAAACAGGCCAACGATCCAGACGGTGCCGCCGACGAGTCCTAAAAACAGAAGGTTGCTTAAAAAATGGTTGTGCGGCGCGATGTAGTTGCCATGTTTTCTTAACATGAATTCGCGCCAAGTCTCCCTTGAATGGCCTGCTAGACTTCCCATAGGATCTTGGGAAATGAGTTCGAATCCCTCGTTAAATTGATCAAAGCGAACCTCCATGTTTCGTTCGAAGATGCTGTTTTCTTGGCCAACCAGAGTTCGCCCGATTGAATTGGCTTTAAGCAATGGAACGGAGTACTCAATGGCGACGGGAACCAACAGAATGGTGGTTGCAGCCAAAAATTTTAGCGCCGGGCCAACCTCAAAATATTTTAGAGTGACCGCAAAAAAAGTTGCGAAAACGACGACCAGGTACACGTTTCGGGATTGAGCCACAAGCAAAGCGGCCAAAATAATAGAGCCACAAATGAACTGTGTGGTCCATCGAAACCGGTTACCAAAAAATAACAAATAGCACCAAGCGACCGAGCCCATAATGCCGAATTCGCCAAAGCTACGAAACACGCCGGTTGTTTTGTGCAAACCCAAATATCGGGATGGTTTTACCGAATCGGGTTCCAAAATTTGAATTCCAGTAATCGATACTCCGATTGCAAGAATTCCGCTTAAGATAAACCCCCAGAAAAAACACCCAAAACTAAGCTTAAAAGAAACGTTCGTTGTAGCAAGCCAATGAGCTAAAACAAAAACAGTAGTCCCAAAAAGGATTCGAGAAACTAACTGCAAAAGTTCGTCGGTCGCCGATTCAATGACCATTCTGCAGGTGAACGCGGCAATTGGAAAAATCATCAGCATGGCAAGTGCTTGAAAACCAAAACCACCTTTGAATTTTTTTGGCCAAAACATTAGCCATGCCCCAATGAGCCCAGCACATACTGCCGGGACGACCCACTTTTCAGGGCCTTCAGCAGTCGGTCGGGGTAACACAGGTAAAAGAAATAGAAACGCCATAAACAGGCGATCGATCCACGGGATCATGAGGGCACCTCAATCTTTTCCAAATAAGATTGCAGGATGGAATCGTAACCCAACTTGGTCGCTAGCGGACGAGTTTTTGCGATCACCTTGGCTAGCTCAGCAGTATCCCAATCAGCCAGTGACGAGCTTGACCGTCGAATCTTTCGGGTAGTCGAAACCTTGCCGTCTTCAGCCCCGTAGTCATGATCGAAACGATAGTACTCCAGAACGCTTGATTCGTAACAACTGCCCAGAAAATCAAACAGGGATTGCAATTGTTGTTCGGGTTGATCGCATAAATCTTCATAACGCAATCGAAAACAGCTTTGTGGATTTTTCGTTTCGAAGTCGAGTATCCGCTGTGCTTTTCCGTTCCAATAATCAGCTCCAGCTTCTATTGGGCTCGATCCGTAAGACATGAATTCGGCAAGCCGATCCGACGCTCCCAATCCTGAGTGGACGTTGGAGTAAATTTGGTCGACCGGATTACGAAAAAGCAGAATAAACTTCGCGTCAGGATAAAGTTCATGTAAAAACGAAACGCAATCGATATACTCGGGCGTTTTGTCAGCCCATCTTTGCTTTCCTTTCGATGCGGCGTAATTTTCCATGAAGTAGGAAATGGTATTTCGAATCCGCGATCGGACATGGTCTTTGTCGTAACCCAACGCTGCAAAGCCACCTGAACAACGATCGTCGTGCAACCATGGTTTCAGATATATCATAAATCGCGACTCAGGTGGGCACGCGATTTCCGAATGACTGTCCAACAGATATCGCACCAAAGTTGTGCCAGACCGAAACATCCCGATCACAAAGATTGGATTGTGGCAAGAGATTTCTTCGCTTGGCACTTGGACACGAACGCTTGTGCGTCGTTTTACCAAATCGGCATACAGCCTTCTTAAGACTTGTTTGATCATGTTGCACCCGGAACAGAAAAGTCAAATTTGCTCTGAAGCCGCATTGACCACGCGCTCCAAGCGACAACTCCAGCGGTTGCCAATATTCGGAAAGTAGCGCCACTTAAGACTGCCCAGCAGGCACCTTGTACACTGGAATTCGGGATGAGTCGGGCCCCTACGAAATAGGTGATCAGTACCGAGCAAGACAGGATGAGCAGTTGCGACTTAAATCGCCCGGCCGCAATAATTCCGTACGTGAGAACCGTCGACAAATAGACTAAGCAGGCATAGGCCATGATAAGAACGATGGCAACTGGATCTCTCGCATAGGCGGGTCCGTAAAGCAATGCAACCAAAGGCTGACCGGCCACCCAAAAGACGACCACCAATCCTAGCCCAGCCAGCAGTGGCAACGTGACCGCTCGCATCAAAGTGGCAATAAACCCACGCCCGTTGGATTCGATGACGCATTGGTTCAATCGCTTTGTTGAAGTTTGACCGAACGCCTGCATCATCGGAGTTCCAGCCCGGGCCAAAAATGCAATGGCCGAAAACAATCCTACCTCTACCATCGAGAACGAATGCTCCAACTGGTCCCTGGGCAGAATCATGTTTAATGAAAAAATCGCCCCTGCCAAACCGAGCGGTAAATTGCGTTTCAGCAATGGCCACAGTGATCGCCTGTCATCGGATGGGCTAATGCCGGTGGCGGCGTCGATGCTTTTTAAATCGACAAGGACCAGCAAGATCAGGTTTACAATGAAGACAACGCTTAGTGTAATGGCCAGGTTTCTCGTCGCGACAAAAACGATGAAAAACGAAAGTCCGGTTGCAATGCTGTGCCCTACCTGCAAGCGAGCCACGTCGACCAACCGTCCGTCTCGTTGGTGCCAACCGTAAACTAAATCGCTTACTCCAACGGTTGCCTTCCAACAGGCAATCAAAATCGTGGCAACAATGGTTTCTTGGCTAAGGCCGGCCAAGAAGGCGATGGGACCGGCGATGACCGCTCCGCAGACGTTACTGGAAATCGATAGCCGACGGTAGGCGTGCCATGCGGACAGGTCCAAATCCGTTGCGATCACATCCCGCAATCGTAATTGCATTAAAAGAAAGACCGGTGTAGCTACCGCCAAAGCAAATGAAAAATGTCCGACGTTTTCTGCCGATCCAAATTGGGTCAACGTGACGATGGCAACAGCCAACGCGGCAGTCGTAGAAAAATTACCTACTGTCGCGGCGATCGTGTTTTTAGATCCTTTAAATTTCATGAATTGGATGAAACTGTTTGGGACTGCTCTGGATGCACGGTCGAATCGTTGATCAACGGCTCAGGTGGCTGGTATTCGGGAATCTGTCGTTTTAGTTCCGCACGAATCTGGAACTCGTCGTCGTTTTGCATCGCGATGATACGATCGGTGTCGCGATAGACTTCAGCAGGGACAATGGGACGACAGTAGGCCGACAATATTTTTTCGTGACCCGTTTCCATCGGTTTTTCTTCGCCGAAGTAAAGTTCTTCGTGCAGTTTTTCGCCGGGACGCATTCCCGAGAACACGATTTCGATCGAGTCGACGGGTTGGCCTGCAAGGCGGATCAAGTCACGAGCCAGATCTACGATTTTCACTGGTTGGCCCATTTCCAATACAAAAATTTCCCCGCCACGTCCCATCGTTGACGCTTGTAAAACCAACTGGGCGGCTTCTGGAATTGTCATGAAATAACGGGTGATGTTTTCGTGCGTCACAGTGATAGGGCCGCCTCGTCGAATCTGCTCTTTAAACAATGGGACGACACTGCCTTCGCTACCGAGGACATTGCCAAATCGAGTTACGATGAATTGCGTTTCGCTATCATAGTCGAGTGCCAAACAAAAACGTTCGGCCAGTTGTTTCGTACAGCCCATCACACTCGATGGATTGACGGCTTTGTCCGTCGAAACCAGTACAAATTTGCGACATTTGAATTCGGCGGCGACCTGTGCCACCAGTTTGGAGCCAAGAACATTATTACGAACCGCTTCACCTACATTTTGTTCAAGCAAAGGAACATGTTTGTGGGCAGCAGCGTGAAAAACGATTTTGGGTCGATGCTGGGCAAACACCTGTTCCAAACGAGCCCGGTCAGTCACATTAACCAACTCACAATGCAGGTCGGTGGTCAGGCCAAGATGTTTCAGTTCTTTGTGAAGGTGGTATAGGCGGTTTTCACCTCGGCCCAGCAGCACCAGTTTGGCAGGCTTGAACTTAAGTAGCTGCCTGCAAATTTCGGAGCCGATGCTTCCACCTGCTCCCGTTACAAGCACCGACTGGTTGTTGACCAATGACTCGATAGCTTCGGTATCCAAGTTGACTTCATCACGTTTCAGCAAATCTTCAAATCGAACCGGTCGCAATGGCAATTCGGTACCGCGATTCAACATGCTACTCAATTGAGGAACCACGTGGATTTTTAAACGGTGTTCGGTAGCCGTTTCGATCAGGGCTCGCAAATCTTTACCGTTTAATAATCCGTGAGGGACATAAATCATTTTGGCGCGATAAACATGAGCAAGATTGGGCAAGTCGTCCAATTCGCCAATGACTTTCAAATCACTAAATCGAGAGGCCCAAGCGGATCCGGGGGCGACCATGCCAACGATTCGAATGCCCAGTTTTCGTCGCGAATTGATGAGATGCCCCAGTTTGGCCGTTTCTTCATTGCATCCTACGATGAGGGCTCGATGCCGAACCGATTTGCGGCCCAGTCCGGCCAAGTTTTCATCCCACAATCGAAACATACTGCGCAAGCCACTTAAAACGGCCACCGACAAAGCGGCATCGATCACAATCACGCTTCGTGGAATTTGAAAGCCAGGCAATAGAAAATAATCGATGACAATCAAGGCAACGGCGGCGATCGCTGTGGCTCTGGCAACACCGACCAGGTCTGAAAAGGTGACATTTCGCCACCAGCCATGAAAATTCCGCAAGCAGAAAAAAATCAGAACCTTTAGAAACGCAACCGTTGGCACTGCGTAAAGAAATTCCGTCTGACGTTCTTCCGAAAAAAACGTTTCGAATCGAATCGCCAAAGCTAACCAAAAGATGGCTGAAAAAATGATCAGGTGGGCGGCGAACAAAATCGAAATGCGATTCCGTTTTACAGTCTTGATTGCAGTTTGAAACCAAGACCTTTTGACACCGGGACAAGAACTCAATTCTTGTTTCGAATTATGTTGATTCATGGAAGTCAATCGACGAGTTGCAGCAGAACTATTTTGCTCTATGAATTGTAATTGGTCTTAGAGCAATCTCTGCAATCGAAGTGTTGTGGGATTTTGGGGGGTGATTGCACTTTCAGTAGATCATTTTAGTCAGTATCAAACTAGGGCTAGGGAACGTTTCATTTTTTTGAATAAAAAAAGCCCAAATGTGGTTACCACATTTGGGCTGAAATTTTATTTGGATTCGTCCAAGTTTGAGAATCGTTGTTAGTTGAATAACCGGAAGATGCCGCCGAACTGCAGGATGCTTGTTAGCGAATTAGCTGCCAGTTCACCCTTGCGATATTCAAGTACGATTAAGTCCCCTGGCTTGATAATCACACGTTGCGATGGGTCGGTAAGAGCACAACGAAGATCAACTTCGATGGTTTTTCGTTCACAGTTTTCTTTGCGAGAAATCAGGATTCGGGTTGCAGGGAAAATGTTGCCTAAACGTATTCCATTGCCGCCACTCCCACCTGCTGTTGCTGAACTGTTTCCGCCAGCCATGGAAATCGCTTCCAGTACGTCGATGTCATAATCGCGAGGCAGCGGGAATCGACCCCCTTCGAGCAGTCCACCGGTGTAGAAGACATCCCGTTGTCGACCTTGAATGTACAGAACATCGCCGTCGTTTAAAGTAACATCAGCTTCACTTAAGTCTGGGAAGCCGCCGTCGGATTCGATCGGTATGCGAAGCAGATTTGCTTGGGACATCCCTGAATTGGATTGGGGCACGACAAAGTTATTTCCGTCATCAACGGTATGGATAATCGGACCGTCGCCGACAAACTCATTCATTCCACCTCGCAGGATGACCAATTCGTTGACCGCACCTTCGCCCGGCATGCCGCCGGTTTCGCTTAGAGCATGCAAAACATCGTTTTCGTAGGCGGGCAAGTTGATTGAAAATGTGCGTCCCTGTTTTTCATCATCAACATAAAGATCGCTTTTTCGATAGGTGAAAGTCCGGGTGTCGGCGGAATCCTCTCGGATGACCAATACGTTGTAAGTACGACGCTTCATAAGCGTCACGATGATCTTTTCATTCCCTTTCAAGAGAATTTCTCGGTCGCTTGTGTAGGCGTCACGGATGCGGACTTCGGCTTGGGCAAGCGTGTAGCCCGTCAGTTTGATCGGATTGATCAAAGGCAATGAAATGTAGCCATCGTCTCGGATCGGCACGGGATATCCCAAAGCCGGTTGCATAGTTTCATCTTCTGGGAAATGAACTGGTGGCGGAGTTTCGTTATCACCCGTGATCCCTTGGATATAAACGCCCAAAGTGTCGCCTGGTCCCAGCACATAGGCGTCAGGGGCCGCTCGCCGAAGCTTCAGGAAGTTGATTTTTTCTGCACCAAAGTCAGTACAGCAACTGGCGTTTTGGACACAGCTGGCAGGAACTGTTTCCATCGGCCCGCACCGTCGACTCGCGCAGCCTGCTAATTGAGAAACCGCAATGGCAGCCGACAAAGCCAAACAAGCGGGGCGGTTAAGTATTCGTGACATCTTAGAATCCCTTCAAGAGTTGCCGCTCGGCCTGAACCGGTATTGGCAGACCAATGCTTAGTAGGCAAGATTCGGAATCTCCGGATTGTCACTGTCGACGCGAAAATTAAATTCGCTTGTTAACGGTTGTACTGGTTCTATTCAAAAATTCGCTTTGTTGGATAAATTCGATTCGAACGAAGGTGTCCGTCTAAGTGCGGTGGTTTTTGCTCCTTAGGAAGCACGTGTCGCCAGGTAGATACGAAAAAAGCCAGCTTTGAAAAGTTGGCTAAGTGTGCTGTCAAATTGTGTCAAGTTGAACAACAATTGGTTCCAACCCGCAATTTCCGACGAACTGACTTATTCGTCAGGACTTGCCGCATCATCATTGTTGGAGAGGCCAACTAGACCAACCAAGCCTGCTAAAGGTAATAATCGTCTTAGTCCGCCGCGGCCTACACCGCCGATGCCACCACCTCCGCCACATCCGCAAGAGCTACTGGCGAAGTTGCCACCGACGTAGTCGGCCGGATAACCGGCGAATTGATCGTATGTGACTGCAGATGTTGGTTCGACCATAAGTGGGACTTGTTGGTAGCCCGTTGTTGCGACATCGCCAACAACGATTTCCTGGTTGCCAACGAATCCCTCGGCCGCCCCGATCATGGTGTAAGTACCCGATTTGACGTTATCAATCCGAAATACTCCATCTTCCCCGGCAACACCTGTGTACATCGTTTCGCCATCGGAAGCCAAGGTGACTTTCGCTGGAACAGGATTTTGACGGTCATTTTTATTGAAGAATGCGAATCCTGTTAGTGTTCCGTTTTTATCGAGTGAAACGTTGACTGCTGTGCTTGCTGCAACAGCCTTGCCTGGTTCGGTAGCCATCGTTGTAGTAGCAAATCCCGCGATTAACGCGAAACATAAAAAGTACTTCGACACAGACATCAAAACTCTCTCCAACATCAAAGGTTGTCAATCAAAAGTGGCCAGTTAAAGTAAATCTGCCACCAATGTTCAATTGCTATCCTATGCAGAGCAACCACTCGCTCAAAGCACAAACTCGATTTAAATGTTAAAATACACAAACTATGTGAGCGTCAAAACGACTGTCAATTTGTCATGAATAGTCAAAATCGCTCCATCGAATCGAGTGGGTCGTTCCGCAAGTCTCCAATTTCAGATTCGTTTAGCTTACTTTCAACGGTATTTTATACGATTCCGCTATGTTCAGTTCCCTGGTTGATGGGTGGAAATCTTCCCTTTGTCCGCCTGGGACTTTCGGTCTTTGCACTGCTATCACTTTTTGGAGCCCTGCTATTAAGTTTCAGCAGGAGCTCAGATTTTCCGCGGCGACTACCCATTCCGATCTGGATCGTCGTGATTACCCTGATTTTGACTGGAATTCAAACTTTTCTCGTTTCGCCAGAACAGGGTGGAAGCGAAATACCAAGTGAATCACGCGAACGGTATGCAGAACTACTCGTTTATGCGGGCATCGGGCTCACGAGTGCCATTGGTTTTGCAAGTTTACTGAGAGCGAAGTTGTTTTTAGCTTTGATTGTTGCCAATGCTGCCATCTTTTCGCTTTTCGGGATTTTTCAGCAACTGAGCTATAACGGAAAAATCTATTGGTCTTATGAGTTAATCTCTGGCGGCGTGCCGTTTGCCGCTTTTGTAAATCGAAACAACGCCGCTGGCTATTTGTTGATGGGATTGGCGGCTTCCTTGTATTTTTGGGTCCGTCGCGATAGGTATTCGACCGGATCCATCGCTTGGAGAAATCGGTTCGCCGGGATCCAAACCCAAGATCTCTATTCCTATTCCGCCACCATCATGATTGGAGTTGGCGTTCTGGCGACGATTAGTCGAGGGGGAATGGTATCGTTGGCGGTCACTGTAGGGGCGGTTGGATTGCTGTTTGCGACTCGTTTTCGATCTTCATTAAGTTATCGGGGGCTCGCTTTGGGCGGGCTGATTCTGCTTGTCTTTGGGCTTATCTTTGTCGCGGGTGATAACGCAACCAGTCGTCGATTGTCAACTTTGAACGACTGGTCGGAGGCCAGTCGTGCACGGTTGGAACATTGGTCCAACGTCACTCCCTATCTGAGCGAGTATCTTTTGACTGGTAGCGGACTAGGCACCTACCGCCACTGCTATCCACTGTTTCAAGAACAAGCTTTTGAAGCGTGGTACTTGCACGCTGAGAATCAGTACATCGAATCGTTATCAGAGACCGGTATTGCTGGCTTGGCATTATACATCACTCTATTTGTATCTATTGGCTGGATTTCGTTGAGGTTGATGAATGTCGAATCTCAAAAAATGAAGTCTCCGTTGAGCATCGCACCGTCCACTTTTGGGTTAGGTTTGGTGGGATTCACGCTTGTGGTGACCCAACTTTGTTCGGGAATGTTTGATTTCGGATTATATCTTCCAGCGAACGCATCATTGATGGCAAGTATCACGGGTTTGGTAATCGGGACAGCTTCAGTTTCTTTACCCGCAAGAAATTCAAAACAAGGTAGCCCGAACTGGTCAACACTTTGGCTGGGGCGAATGATCATCGTTGCTACCTTGGCCTTGTTAGGGTGGGCTGCCATCGAAATTTCAGCCACCGAAAGTCGCCGCGTAGTGCGTCGGGCGATCGAACGATTTTCACCCGCCGAGGGCGAATTGAATCACCGCTATCAACAGGCCTTGGATTGGGCCGCCTACTGGCGACCCGACGATTTTCGGGTCGACTATCAGCAGGGATTATTCTACGTCAGTCAATTTCGATTCAAGACTTGGGAAACTTTAACGCAAACGCAAAGGGAGTTGCTGGAAGAAGCGGCTAAGGCAAACAACCAAGCGGTAAATGATGTGGCGTCGAGTTCTTCGTCGAACCTTGATGAGCAGAACGAATTGGAAGGATCCGAAGAAAATTCTTCCGTGACGATTGACCTGGAAGCGTTGTGGCAGGTTACCAGTCTGAGCAGTTTGCACCGTGCCTATACGCGGGAAAAGATACCGATGGACGCAGGCACGAAGCAACTGATAGATAAATGGTTGCGACCTGCCGAAGAAGCATTTCAAGACGCTGTCTCAAAAGGGAACTGGTCGCCACGTTCTCACATTCGGTTGGCCCAACTGAATTGGATTCATCTCTCCGAAAACTCTGCATCGGCTTCAGACGAGATTCGAGATGTCTCTCACCTGGACGATAAGCTGTCCCGTTGGCCAGATAATCCAGAACTGCTTTACCATACTGGTTTGATTGCATTTGACGTCGGTGATATCAAAACGGGGTGTGAGCAATGGCAGCGATGTCTGGAGATTGGATCACCCAAGTATTCGCCTTTGATGATCGCACTCGCCAGGCGAGATCTTCCAATGCGTATTCTGTTCGAGAAGTTATTGCCTCAGGAACCGGTACGACTGGTACAACTCTCACACAATCTTTTTGGAAAACCGGAGGATGAACTAGTTCGACGCTTTTTACTCAAGCATACTGCAACCCTCAGCGACGGGCTGCTACTGGATCGTTCCGACCATCGTTGGGTGCTTGCGGAAATGAGTGCGATCGAAGGACAGAATCAGGTTGCAGAGAATCATTTTAGAAAAGCGATTGAAATGTCGCCAAATTCGGCACTTCCAAAGTTGGCGTTCGGTCGTTTTTTGATCGGTCAACAGCGACTCGAAGAAGCCGAACGATTGATTCGCGCTTGTCTGGTAAGTGGAGATCAAACTAAGCTTGTATCGGACGCAAGAGCTGAACTTCGCCGCATCAAACAAATTCGCCGCCAACGACCAACCCGCCCCAAACCCTCTTTCAATTAAGAGAAACCATGGAATTTTCGCCCAACCAACCTTCGCAACCCTCTTTCGACGTATTAGGCGTCTTGAGCCGACGTTTTGGCACGGTCTTGTTTTTCATGATCTTGGCGCTTGTGTTGGGTCTTTTCTATTTCTTTAAAGCCCCCAAGACGTTTGAATCGGAAGCCAAGTTCTATGTCGACGAACGTCAGGGACCGACGATGAGCAGTGACGACGGATCTAACGATCGGCCCACGAATGTTGAAATGTATGTCGAAATTTTTCGTAGTACGTCCAATATCCGAAATGCGATTGCCGATGGAAATCTCGACTCGTTGCCAAGCCTGTTGACGGTGGAAGATCCGGTGAAAGTCATTTCGGAAAATCTTGTCGCCACCACAACTGATCCAACGGGTCGGTCAGGAGTGGTACGCACCACTTATCGGGGCAGTGATGCCGAAGAAACCAAAACCGTGCTGCAGGCGTTGCTTACCGCGTTCGATCAACACATTCGCGAATCCAGTAAAGGAAAAGGCAACGAAGTTGCCAACACTTTGAATGAGTTTCGATCGTCCATCGATGCCAATATCAAGAAACTTGACGAATCAATTGTAAAAATGGTCAAGGATCCCGACCTGCAATTGAAGGATGGCGTCGTCTTGAGCACCCATCAAAGCCAAGTCAGTAACCTGCAAGAAGAATTGGATGACGTTCGGCGAGATGTTTTGCGTTTAGAAGCTCGACTGGAACAGCTGGAAACCGCCAACCAAGCCGGGGTCGTGACTGACTCGATGATCGTGGAGTCCCTTCAGCAATTGAACGATGGTTCACTTGGCGGTTATGTAACGACCCATCAGGAATATTTACGACTCAAGATTCGTGAACAAGAGATGCTAGGTACGTTGGGTAACGATCATCCAAACATGGTGGCCTTGCGAAAACAGTTGACCATGTTGGAAAAGATGCGGATGCAAGAATTGTCGGCCCTGCGGACTGGCAACGCCGGTGATCAACCTTTGAAACTTTACGACATCGTCACGTCTCATCTTGCAAGTCGTTTGGAACTCCTCAAAGTGGAAGAAAAGTCTTTGGTTGCAGGCTTGCAAAAAGAGCAAGCTGCGGTCAGTGACATGGCTGCGAAGATTGAACAGCTTGCCGCGATGCAAAGGGAGCGGCAGCGGCTTGAACAACGTAATGCAGCACTGGTGTTGCAGCTGGGTGAATACAACGTTCTGCAAAATTACGATTGGCGAAACATGGTCGTTAGCGATCGGCCCGAACAGGGTACCCAGGTGATTCCGAGCTTACCCATCAGTGTGCTAGGTAGTTTACTGGTAGGAAGTGTTTTTGGTTTTCTGTTTATTGCCTTGCAAGAAATTGCTGAGAAGTCTTTTCGATCACCGGCCGAAATTGCCAGTCGTTTCAACGTGCCTGTGGTCGCGCAATTTGCAGAATATCGAACCCGCAAGCTTTCCAAGAATCGTCGATTCCGAAAATTCAACCGAGATTTGTTGATGATCCACGATCCTTCGGCAGTCCAAGCGGAGTCGTTTCGAGCTTTGCGAACATCCATCTTCTTTAGAGCCCGGCAAGAAGACGCCAAAGTAATCCAGATGACCAGCCCGAATCCGGAGGACGGCAAAAGTTCGATCTCTGCAAACTTGGCAATGACGATCGCTCAGGCGGGTCGATCTGTGGTTCTAGTCGACTGCGATTTCCGTAAACCTACTCAACATCGTCGATTCCATTGTGACAACAAGTTGGGCATGACATCGATCATTGTTGAAGAAGCCGAGTTAGCCGACGTATTGGTTGACGTAGGGATACCGCATTTCAATCTTATTACCAGTGGTCCCCAATTTGCCAACCCGGCTGAAATTCTGACATCGCACGGTTTTAGGCACACGATCGAAATGTTGCGAGAGAAGTTTGACTTCATCATTATCGATTCGCCACCCGTTTTGCCTGTAAGTGACCCCACCATTATCGCTAACCACGCTGACTTGATTTATCTTTCGATTCGCATTCGCAAAGGAGTGCAAATCAACACTGAACAATCAATTAAGGCGCTCACCAACGTCGGTGCCAAATTGGAGGGGATTGTAGTGAACCGAATTCGTCCGAAGGATAGATTCGGAGAAAAGGGAGGCCGATACGGATATTACGGTCGGTTCGGCGACGCCTATACGAACAAGTACGAGAACGGTGAGTTTACCCGGCCAGCAGTCGACCCGAGCGTTATGAGCCAAAGCTGATTGATTTTTGGTTTTCATTCGGTTCCAGGGGCTGACGGCCACATGGCTACATCGTTTCGCCACTTCTTGGCTGAGCTGATAGCATCAAACGAAAAAAGGCCGGGTGGAATACCCGGCCGATTTCGGTTTGGATTTAATTGATCATTCCCAAGTTCGATGACTTCGAAAACTTGACCTGGCAACTACAGATTAGTAACCACGTTTCTTAGCCTGTTCCATCTTGGCCTTGGCTTCAGCTTGTTCTGCTTCGGCCTTGGCTTTCACCATGGCGGCTTCTTTTGCATCCGCATCGGCTTTCATTTTGCCTTCCATGATCTGAGAATTTTTCAAATCCTCTTGAGCGTGATCCTTTCCAGTTGCTACCCATCCGTTACGGTTTTTGCCCTGGTTCGCATCATCTTTGGTGTCGGATTTCGTATCATCCTTTTGACGATCCTGAGCATCGTTCTTGGCGTCGCTGGCATCTTTTCGGGCTTCTGCCTTTTTATCTGCGTCGTGACTTCGTTCTTCGGCTGCCCGGTACTGGTTCACGGAGTCAGCATCCACTGATTTCTGCGAATTGCCATCGGTTTTCGAATCGGCTTTGCCATCGTCGGCTTTACTGTCGTCAGCTTTGCCATCGTTGGACTTGCCATCGTCGGCTCTGCCACCATCAGCCTTACCATCTTCCCCGTCCTTGGCGTTCGATTCGTGCTGTTTCGCTTTCTCGCTGGCGGCTTTAGCGTCGGCTTCGGCCTGTTCAGCGTCTTTGGCAGCAGCATCGGCATTTGATTGGGCATTGGTTGCTTGTTCACTGGCAGCCTTCGCATCGGCTTCTGCCTGAGCCGCTTCACTGGCTTCCGCTTTTGCGATTGCATCCAATCGTTTGGCTTCTTTTTCGGCGGTCTTGGCATCCGCTTCCGCCTGAGCAGCCTGGTTGGATTCAGCTTTTGCTTTGGCTTCGGCTTGCTTGGCCTCCTTTTCAGCGGTGTCGGCCTTGGCGTCGGCATTGGCCGCTTCCTTGGCTTCTTTTTCAGCGGTTGCTTCGAGCTGTTTGGCTTCTTTCATTTCGGCCTTAGCCTTCGCATCTGCCTCAGCAGCTTCTTTGGTCTCCTTTTGAGCTTTCGCCTCTAACTGCGCGTAATCGCTTTCAGCCGCTTTTGCATCGGCTTCTAACTGGGCTGCCTGCTTGGCTTCTGCCTTCGCTTCGGCATCCAGTTTGGCCGCTTCTTTCATTTCAGCTTTCGCATTAGCTTCAGCTTCGGCAGCAATTTTGGCTTCGGCACATGCCTTGGCGTTCAAGTCTTTGGCTTTCTTTTCAGCGTCATCTGCGGTCGAATCAGCCTTGGCCGCTTCTTCCGCTTCAGCGACAGCCTTGGCTTCCAACATGGCAGCTTTTTTCGCTTCAGCCTGAGCCTTAGTTTCGGCTTGGGCAGCCTGCTCGGTTTCCTTTTGAGCCAGGGCTTCCGCGTTGGCGGCCTCTTTCGCCTTTGCCTGGGCTTTGGCTTCCGCGTCAGCTGCTTGCTTCGCTTCTGCTTGAGCTTTCGCTTCCGCCTGAGCCGCTTCTTTGGCTTCAGCCTGTGCCTTCGATTCTGCTGCCGCGGCTTCTTCGGCTTGCTTCAGAGCGTTCGCTTCTGCCTTGGCCGCTTTCTCAGCAGCGGCATCCGCAGCCGCTTTGGCCTCGGCGGCTTGCTTGGCTTCCATTTGAGCCTTGGCTTCTGCATCAGCGGCTTGCTTCGCTTCCGCTTGAGCTTTCGCTTCGGCCTGAGCAGCCTCTTTCGCTTCGGCCTGAGCTTTTGCTTTGGCGTTAGCCGCTTCCATCGCTTCTTTCTGAGCTTTGGCTTCGGCGTCGGCAGCTTGTTTTGCTTCAGCTTGCGCTTTCGCTTCGGCCTGGGCGGCCTCTTTCGCTTCGGCCTGAGCTTTCACTTCGGCACTATCTGCTTCTTTGGCTTCGGCGAGTGCTTTGGCCTCAGCATCGGCGGCCTCATTGGCTTCGGCTTGAGCCTTGGCTTCTGCATCAGCCGCTTCTTGGGCCTCTTGTTGGGCTTTGGCCTCGGCATCAGCAGCCTCTTTGGCCTCTGCCTGAGCTTTGGCTTCGGCCTGAGCAGCCTGCTTGGCTTCCTTTTTAGCTCTTTCTTCTGCTACGGCTGCTTCTTCTGCTTCAGCGACCGCCCTAGCTTCTGCATGTTTGGCTTCTTCAGC
>JBCCSJ010000100.1:0-16086 GCA_039200505.1 Planctomycetota bacterium
CGTAGCGATCGATTCAGGCGTGGATCGCTTAATTACCCATGCCGGTGTTGGCGATCAGGATATCGAAGCAATCGTTCATGGCGGAATTTTTACCAGGGGGCCAAAAGACTTAAAAAGCACGGCCATATTTATTGGCGGAAGTGATGTTGAAAAAGTCGAGCGATTGTTGACAAAGGTTCGGTCCAGTTTTTTCGGACCAATGAAAACGTCGGTTTTATCAGACCCCAACGGCAGCAACACAACGGCCGCAGCAGCGGTCTTGTGTGTTCAAAAGCATATCCAGTTGGCCGGAACTTCGATCACAATTTTGGGAGGAACGGGACCCGTTGGTCGGCGTATCGCTGAGATCATTGATCACGTGGTCGGTTCCGGTGCGGAAGGCACCCGCATTCAAATCGGTTCGCGGACGCTTGAAAAAGCAGAAAGCCTTTGTAGCTCGCTAACGAGTACCGATTCTAACGTGACCCTAGTCCCGATCGAAGTCAAGGATGATTTTGCGGCCAGCCAAGCCGTCATCGAATCAGACATTCTGTTTGCGGCAGGAGCTGCGGGGGTACAATTGATTTCTCAAACCTGGCATAACAGTCGTGTAAAAATTGCCGTGGATCTGAATGCGGTACCGCCAGTTGGAATTCCTGGAATAGAATTGGCTGATGATGGCCAAGAACGGAATGGGAAAATTCTTTACGGAGCCATTGGTGTTGGCGGGTTGAAGATGAAAATCCATCGGCGATCCATCGCATCCTTATTCGAATCCAACGATCAGATTCTTGATACCAAAGGAGTTTATGATTTAGGAGCCAAACTTCTTAACGAGTAGTCGATACGGCGGTTTGTTTGAAATGTTGAATCACGGATATGGTTCGGAGGCTGGCTAGGAGCTGAACAGGTGGGCGGGATACAACATCCACCCGATTTGGCAGCAGCCTCAGGCCTGAATGTGTGTTTATGACCGAACCTTTTGAATCTTGCTTTCTCTTTTTGGTATGCCACGATCAAAAAGAAAAGACCGCAAAGCCCAAATCGAAAGGACACATCATTCGCACCTGAATGATCTCGGATTCAAATCCACCGACCAGTATCACCGCTGGTGTTCTCGAAAGGGATTCAGTCGCCGCATGCCCAAAACGGCTCGCCAGCGAAAACAGGAACTGGCTCGCCGGAAACAAGAACGGCTGGAACGTAAGTCCCCAACGAACTACGCTTTGGATGGCAAGTCGCGAAGCGAAGTGACCAACCTAATTCTACAAGGAGACTGGTGCGGTCAGCCTTGCTTTGACGACGACCAGCGTTGTCTTCAAAATGCGGTCAGGATCGTTATTCACGCCCGGCCCTCCAGTTCGATCGATCCGCCCTCAAACCGTCTTCAGGCATTTCACCGTCTGCTAAAACTGTTTTCCAAAAAGCACTCGAAATGGATCACCAATCGGGAACCGATGCGGATCGAATCGGGTGAAAGAACCATGTCTGTTCTTGATATTCTGGGGCTGATTGCCAGCTATCAAAAACTTTGGATTCGATCTTTGGAGACTTGGCGACCACGATCAAAAAATGCGATTAAGATCATTGTCTCTCTTATTGATCATTTGTTTGTTAAATACTCAGTGCCGACAATGCTGCATCAAGCTTGGCTGTTGGAGGATTTTGCAAACCACGTACACAAAAGAAAGATCTTTTTTCACCTGGCAGCGGGGCACAGCCCCCGGACAGCTAAATTTCCTATTCCGTACACCAAAAAAATGGGCCATTGGTTCATGCAGGCTTCCAGCAGGTTAAGTTTTGAAAACGCCGTTCGATGGGCGGAACTCAAGACTTTCGGATTTGGAAAGGATAGGATCAATGCAATCCTTTTGACGCGGTTAGGGAATCAATTTGAGAATCAGGATTTTTGGGTCACTTTTTTTCAGTGGCTATTACAACATCCCTGCCTTCCGATACGTCATATTGGTCCGTTGGTCGATTTCCTTCATTTTCAAAAATTCGGAGGATACCTGGATGATATTTTTGAACATATTGATGGGCAAATTCCTAACCTGACCATGAAGGGAAGGACCCCTGAATCATTGATTCGACAGATGAATTTGTGGCATGCCGAATTGGATCGATACAGTCGATGTCGTTATTCGAAGGTGAAGTGGGCGTCTAGCCAAATCTCGCCACTGGAATATGAAGTCGCTGGGAAGGAAGCCCGTGTCTGGACCATCGCTGAGTTGACAACTGCCGAAGAATTAAAATCGGAAGGTCGAGCAATGGACCACTGTGTTTATACTTACGTGCCTCAATGCCGTTTGGGACAGGATTCGATTTGGTCGATGCAATTTCACGATCATCGTGGTACCTCTAAAGCTTTGACCGTTCAGGTCAAAAAAAAGAATCGAGAAATTTGCCAGGCGAGAGGTAAATCGAACCGGGATCCGAATCCAGAAGAGGTGCAGATTTTGAGAGTTTGGGCCAGTCGTTCGGGGCTAAAAATGGACCGATTGAACTTTTAAATTGCCCGCCTGTTTTCAACAGTAAAAATGCCGTGAAGTCCCTGACGAAACCCAAAAGAACGTTTTTGGCTAGACTTTAATCCATCATCATTGAATCGGGTTAGCTGCGAGTATCGTCGCAAGAACTGTTCTGTAAAAGACGATGAATTCTGCTAACCTATATCGACTGCCCCCGTACAGGAGGGCCTTCCAACAAATCCTACTGCACTGATGAGCGATGTCCGAGTTTGAGTCAAAAAATTGGTCGGTCGTACGAAGCGACAATCAGGGTACCGAATTTTTGCTGGCCCGGAATTTATCCGAACAAGAAGCCCGCTGTTTGGCGTGTCAATGGAAGGAGATTAGGCCCGGTTTCGATTATACCGCATGCCCATTCCGCTGCCCGGCCAACTCCGACCAAGAATTCGTGAGTCAATCACTGGCGTCGGGAGACTGCCTCGACAAATCACTGGTCAATTTGAAAGATTACGGGGCTTCACCAGTTGAGTGCATCAATGTGATTGTAGACTCGTTGGGGATTTCGCTAGAGAACGCCGTTTCAATGCTGATCGATAGTCAGATTTTTTCAGGTGAACAGAGAAAAATGCTGATGGAAATGGAATACGTTTTAAAGTACGACTCCTAAATTCGCGGGATGAGTTACGCACCCATCGAGATTCCACTGCGGGCAATTGCGAGACTAATATTCATCGCTGTAATCATTAAGATCGAAAACCAGATCGCCCTTGTTTTTCGGATTAATACTCAGATATCCGACGTCCTGTTGTTGACCTCGATCGTCAACGCCATCCGGACCAATCGAGTAGATCGCGCAGTCCAAAGATCTCAAAATCTTAAACGGTTTCCCGGTCAGGGGGTCCAATGCAAGGTTCGGATCAATGCCGGAGAATTCCAACGCAGCTTTCATTGCAATTGGCAGTTTTTCATCGTGACAAAGTTTCCATTTTCGAATCGAGGCAAGACACAATATCGCCCTAGAAATAAGATCCGACCGGACTTCTGCAGGGGTTAATTTGTCGCGTGGCTGAAACCACTTTAGAAATTTGGTGTTTTGCCAATTTGAATCTACCGTCCACGATTTTTCGAGGTCCAACATTTTTTGAATTCGAGCCGGATATTCGGTGCCACATGCTGCTTCTACATCGATGCACCTTTGGCGAAGAATCTGTGCTTCAAAATCGTATTCCTTCTGATTCATATAGGCAGTCGAACTGGCAAATAACGGCAGCAGTAAATTTGCATCAAGCTGCCCCGTGTCGTAGGGCTTTTTGGCATCTTCCATAATATCTCGGATCGACTCTGTAGAGGTACTCTTCGCGTCAGCCGCAATCTGAATAGCCTTTTCAAGTTCTATCTCGTTCGCCGGATAAAACTCAAAATTGACTAACACTTTTTGAGCAAGGATCATCGGCGGAGTATCTTCAGGAGGCGACAACCATTCAAGTTCGTCATTAGAAAGTTGAAAAGTATCGTTTTCACATTCGTGCAGCAGGTTTCTTAACATCAGATACTCTTGACGAGTCGATTCTAAGAAACGGTTGAGTCTATTGTTGGCCAGCACATGATTGTGAATTACCTCGATCAGTTGATCTAACTCTTTGACTTGTGAAATTTTGGCTAATAAGGGAATCGCGACTTCACGAAAACAAGCGGCTTCTGAACGAACACTGCTTAGATGGCCTATATATGTTGATAAAGGTGCGAAGTCCTGCGAAATCAAAAGCCCAGATTTTAAATCCGGAATAGCTTCCGAGAATGGGTTGCCCTTTTTCGATCTTAACTCCAAAAGATCAGCATAGGACCTGGGGTACATGGAAAGGAAATCCAGACCATTATATTTATAGCTAATTGACAGTTTCGGTGAGGAAATCGCCTGGGAATTTCTAACACATCGAACGACGTTCTCGTACGATGCAAGAAATTGGCTGAATTCATCTATATCTCGTTCTGTCTCGATTGGTTTTTTGGATAACAGATAGGCATACCAAACGTTGCCTCTTTTCTGTTGGAGATCTGAAAGCTGTTTCAGCCCACTTGGCCAATTCTCATCAGAGTCATAATCGCCCCGAACCAAGTACCAATAATCTCTTGGATTCAGTCGAAAAGCACTTTCGAAATATAGGTCGCGAGCTTTACCGCTTCGCGAAGGTGCTAGATAGCTCTGTATATCGAATGGACAGTCGTTCAACAGCCAGTCGGGGAGGGATGCATAGTGATTCCATTTGCCACTGATTTGATTCCCGATAAAAGAATCCATTTCAGCCAAAAATTTTTCTTGATCCGCAATACTAAATTCAGGCGGTTCATTGTTACCAGATTCTGTACTTGAATCTGGAATCTCAGATGGATAATTAGAATTCTGTTCGGAACCCGCACTTAATTCTTTCGGTTTTTGTTGATCACATCCAATCCACCCAAGAAGAAGCACAGGCATCAATAGCCCGACGATAAGGAACCATTGAGAGATCAGCAGAGTGGGGCGAATTTTCAGCATGGTCATAGATCACATTTCTGTTGAAGTCGTTTTGGACGCCAACTATTCGCTCCACTTTCCAAATAATTAGAAACTTGCGAACTCGAATCTACCAATCGCAGAGAGATTCAACGTAATCCGCTGACCCGTCTCGCAACCAAGAATCGAGTTGAGCTTGTTCTTTCAGCTGTTGCCCTCGCATTCGATCCACGACCAAATAGCCGCAATCAATTTCAGCCAAACCGGTCATATCACTCCAAAGTTTTTCAAATTGGGAAACCGGGAAAATATCTTCCTGCCCGTGTCCCCATCTTTTTTTGACATCTTTAATCGTGATATAGGTTGGCATTCGCTGCCCTAGTTGCCGAATCCCCTCTTCGACTTTTCGATTGTCGTCAAGCTCGGAACGGGTCAGCCCGAAAACACCTAAAAGCGTATCGATTGAAATCCAGGTAGTCATGGAATTATAGAACGAAAGTTTAAATTCATCCTCCTCTCGCGGCATCGCCAAACCTTCCAAAAGTCTGACTCGTCCATTGACCCGTGCCAGCCCACCGCCGCGATCTTCCAACCGGCGTGAAATCACTTCGAACGTTAAACATTTTTCATTTTGAATGTGCCACCCGAGCAAGCCGGGATCCACGCTCGCACCCAGCGTATCGACATTGTGTAACATCAAATATTTCAAATTGGGTTGATCCGCCAAAAGTCGCTTTAACAATCCGTTGCGTAACAAATTGGGCACTTCGTACCAATGACCCACCGGATGTAGACACTGCTGCGGATGGTTATCGACATAGTCAGATCCTTCTCCCATGACTTGAGCCCACCCCATTAAAGCAGACCTTTGACTGTCTCGCATTTTTTGCTGTTGTTCATCAAGAACTTGTTGGGCAATTTCTTCCCACTCAAATTGAAGATCTCGCACCATCGGGATGGTTCTTAACCCGACATACCTGCCAGGCGAAACGGGAACCAGATCTGGGTATCCGTAGTTCTGGACTGATTCTAAGTGGGCTTTGATAGGTTGGTCAGTCAGATAACCCGTCGTAATAATGTGCGGAAAATAGGTGCCATACTTCTTCCCAACTTTTTTACTTTTGGCCAAATGGACTTCAAGGAAGCTACGGTGTTTTCCGGCCATCTGACTAAACGGATGCAGCCCCTTTACCACTCCCGCTCCTTCGGTCCATCGGCTGCCGACGCCTGCCGAAAGCGTCATTACGGCGACCTCACCATTGGCGATCGCTAATTCGCCAACTTTTCTCACCGCCGAATCCACTGGGATTCTGGCGTCGTAATAGTCACTCGGCTCAACGTCTGTAATATCAGTGGTGGGAGAGAGCCGATTTTGAGCTAAACCATATCGTCCCGCTTTCAGATCAATTTGAATTTGTTCGTGATTTTGGCGATCAAATCCAAGACGATCGAGCATTTCTGTCAAAGTTTCCTGTTGCCCGTCATCGTGTTGGTTGCCTGGCAGAATTCCTTCGAGAAGTTTCCGATAAGAAGTCGATTGTTGTTCCCCTCGAAATCGTGTTCCCAATAATTCCAGTTCTTGTCTTGTCAGTAACGACAATGATTCCATCGGTCGTTTTAACCATCCCGGGACAGTCATCGCATAGTATTCTTCCGGCAGTGCCGCTCCCGAACAGTCGATCAGTTCGCCCCATGTCCCTCGATCGTTGATCTCAAAATCGTAAACGACAGGTTCCATTGCAAAAGGTAAGCGTTTTTCGTTGCGTTGCTTATTTTGAATCATTTCTTGTTGGAGCCATTTTTTTGCTTCCGGTTTCACTTCTGGATCAAAAATGAATCCCATTCCCCCGCCGGCCATCCCTCCTAACATCCAAAAACCCCAAAACTTTTCACCATATTTTTGCTGACAACTTTCAACGAGTGAATTGGTGAACAGGTTGGTGCACCATGGGATTATTTTTTGAAGTGGTCCAAAAAAGTTGCGATGGGTCAGTAAGCCAACCGATCGAATATCTCCTTTTTTGAGGGCTTCCAAAATCTGATCCAAAATCACTATCGCTTCTTTCCGAGCGTTCCATTCTTCATCGGATCTGAGCAAATATTTTTCGGTCACCATTTCAAGGATAGGGCCGACGTTTTGAGCCATCCCACCATGAACCAGCACGAGACTGTCCTGCAATTTTTTGCGTGTTTCAATCGAAACTTGGTCCAGCGAAAAGACTTCATGTTGCGGAAGAAGCCGCCCACGACTAACTCCAAATTCAGGATCCTCTTCGGCCGACTCGGCACCTTGAATCAACTTGATGCCTGGCCAAACGCCACCCGAATCCTGCCATCCTCCACCCGATCCGCCAATCCACTCTCCCAAAATTGCGCGAGCAGCAATAATCCGCCGATCCTTTTCCTCCAGCCCTCCTTCGAGCGATGAAATTTGGCCGGTGGCCCTCATGCCAAGCGAAATAAGAGAACCTAGTAAATTCGTAGAAACCGCTAATCGAGATCCCTTGGGGATATCATTGACTTTGCTGACAATTTCGATTCCCAATCTTGGACCGACCAACGGATCCAATAAGGCACCAATTTTTTGCCCGCATCCTTCCATCCCGGGTGGCACAATGCCGGCGGCGATAATGGCCGCTTTGAGCAACCCCAAGTAGTCGGCAGCAAAATCAAAGACTTCTGAAACCGTTTCGATTTCAGCCGAAGCCTTCAGATCCACACTCACCAGTCGAATTATAGGTTGGTCAATTACTCGAAAATAACACTCAATCGGCGGCTGAGGGCTTTCGTCACGTCCCATGACACCCAGATTAACTGAAGCATTAATGACGCGAGCACCTGTTGGAAAATCCATTCCCAAAAAAAAGATGTCACTCCATCCGCTATGGGTAAAATCCATTCGAACGGCGGTGGTTTCTTTTAAAAGTGGAAAAAAACGATTACGTTCGGTTCGTTGCAACAGTTCTTTTCGAATTCGCAAAGGATGGTCAGCAGGATGTCCGGCCCGAAACATCCATTGGTTGCCTCGCACCGTTCGAACGCTCTTGCGTACTTGATCTGCCAACGTTTGAAACGCCAATTCGTGGTACGCTTTCGCCAACGCACTGGAAACGGCATCGTTTGGGCCGTCGACCAGCTCTATGGCCAGCAGAGAATCGATAGCTTCCATAAACCGTCGCTCCAACAAATGCTGATAACTTCGGTAGGGAATTTTTCCGGCCTGGGTGTTTTGGTATCGAGCTGGAAGGTGATAGCGATGGATCGCGGAAAGAAAAAACAAACAGCGAACTCGATGGTACAAGTTTTCAGTGGATCGCCAAAATTCTTCCAACTGCCGTGTGGAACTTTGCAGTTCTTCTAATGTGGCATCACCGCAGACCGAGTCTAGGGATTGGTTTCGAATTTCGTCATCGGTCGACAAAATAATTTCTAGCAGACGGCTTGCTTCAGATTGAACAACCGAGTCTTTAAGGCCAGCAGGATCTATTTGACGATCTAACTTGGGTGAGAGTCGTTTACTCATTTAAACATTGACCTCACTAAAAGCGTTCGACGAAACTCCGGGGACTGTCGCAACCAGTTGAATTAACTCCTGCAAGATTTCGTCTCGATCCTTGCCTGCCAAAGCCAATGCCAATTGTGCTTTTAACAGACCGTATTTCATTCCGATATTGAATCGACAACCATTGATTTCAGTAGCGAGGTACCTTTCCTGTTTCGCAAGTTGGCCCAATGAGGGTGATAGTTGAACATTTTCGCTAGATTCATGACAAGCCTGTGCCAATAATTCCATGACGGTCGGTGTCAACACGTGGGCTCCCGAAAGGCATAGATAGTGGCTGGCTCGAAGTCCAGCCACCATCAAGTGCTGTTCGGCATAGGTGGGGGTTGGTTTTTCGACGACTTGAGTCACTTCAAACAGGCTGTCGCGACTTCCAATTCGTTTCGCCCCCACTGTTCCAAAATACGATAGCAGGTTTTCACGAGTAGGTTGAACTCCCGATACCGAACACGCTTCGACCTCTGCGATTCTGACGAGCTGTCGCGCGTAACCAATCGCCGTTCCCGTCAGATAAATGTGGTCCGAAACGAAATGCAAAAAAGGTTGACCATCAATAAAATCACGAGCACGATACAAAGCATCCCCATACCCGCGAGGATTATTCTGTTCCACAAATGTCAGTCGACTTCCGTGCTCACCGGCTGCTTTTTCATAGTTGGATTGTTCACCTGGGCAGATAACGACACAAATTTCTTCAACTCCAGCATCGACGGCCTCTCTGGCGATCAACTGGAGCGCGGTTCGAAATTCGCCATTTCGATCCACCAAGCTTTGAAGAGGTAACGACTTCTGATCGGGAGCCGCGGCCGTAATAACGGCTTTCGTGATTTTCATAGTTTTCAATTTGTCAATAATTGAGGTATTGGAAATTCAGCCAAGACCCTGCTTGCGAGAATGCACCAATCGACTTGACTGGCTGGTCGATTGTGACAGGTTTTGCAAATTGTTGGGATGCGGATTTGTTTTGTCGATTTTGGTGGGGTGTTCAAAGCGTGTGAAAATTTTTAACTTTTAGCTTGTTTCAATTGTCGTCGCTTGTTCTTACAGGATAGTTAAACATCCATGGACGTCTCACTGACCGGACTTTTTTCTCTTTCGGGGCTTTTCACGCTTGCCATGTTGATATTGCTGCAGGCAGTTCTTGGCTTTGACAATCTCCTTTACATTTCGATTGAGTCTAAAAGAGTCGAAGAATCAAAACAAAGCTATGTCCGGAAAATGGGCGTTGGTCTGGCCATTTTTCTTCGAATCGGGCTCTTGATCGTACTGCTACTAGCTATCAGCAAACTACAGACTCCATTTTTGACCTTTGGCCTGGAACCGGAAGCGGCATCGTTGTCGGCCGAGGGTGGAAGTGGCGACCCGCTCAAACATCCCGCCAATGATCACACGATCGATCACGAACACCCGAATTTTACTCTGACATCAAATGGAAAAATCTGTGCGGCAAGCATCAACGTCCATTCGCTGGTCGTGCTGATTGGTGGCATATTCATCATTTACACAGCATTCAAAGAAATCATGCATATGCTGCACATCCATGAGCGTGGAGAAAAGAAAGAAGAAAAACCCCGCAGCGTGAACACAGCCATCTTTTGGATCGT
Organism: Planctomycetota bacterium; assembly: GCA_039200505.1. Lineage (GTDB taxonomy): Bacteria > Planctomycetota > Planctomycetia > Pirellulales > Pirellulaceae > Mariniblastus. The sequence continues at coordinate 10,111 of JBCCSJ010000100.1, forward strand.
TCTCATGAATCTTGTGTTCTCATTTGATTCCATTTTAAGTGCCATCGCATTGACCAAAAACGTCTGGGTTATGACGGTGGCGATCATCGTTAGCGGTGTCCTCATGATCGTGATGGCAGATACCGTTTCCGATTTCCTAAAGAAGAATCGAATGTATGAAGTGCTCGGTTTATTCATTTTGTTTATCGTCGGAATTCTACTTGTCTCTGAGGGAGCTCACTTGGCACACATTCACATCTTCCAATACGAAATTCAGCCAATGGCGAAGGCGACCTTTTACTTTGTCATTGCAATCCTAGTGATGGTCGATGTGATTCAGTCTCGATACCAGAAAAAGCTATTGGCCGAAAAGCAGAAACTTGAATCGGTGGCCCATTAAGATAATGATTGGCTAGGCGCCTTGGGTACGGTATTCGCAAAGGTCGCGTTAAAACCAAATCCTTCACGACTTCATCATTGCCTGTGAAAAATGGGCAGACTGAATCCCAGTCATTCAGGTACGTGTATGATATAATTCGAACTTGAAAAAGGGTAATCGTGTACAAATTCAGCATCCAGCTTGTCATTTTGGTTTTTGCGATTTTGGCGACCAGTCGATTGGCGGGGCAAGAACCAAATCCGAACATCGTTGTCATTTTGGCAGACGATCTTGGTTATGGTGATATCCGACCAAACAACCCCGAATCAGCGATTCCAACCCCCGCATTTGACCGTTTGGCAAATGAGGGGGTGAACTTTTTAGATGCCCACTCTGGATCCTCCGTATGCACACCGACTCGTTACGGTCTATTGTGCGGTAAGTACTGTTGGCGAACTCGGCTTAAAAGGGGAGTACTTGGCGGCTACTCGGAACCCTTAATCGACAAAAACCAGCCGACGATCGCTTCTATTTTGAAGTCCGTTGGATACCGAACCGCGTGCATTGGCAAATGGCATCTGGGTCTAGGATGGCAGTGGAAACAGGGAAAACCTGACTATCTTCAAAAACGTGGATTTGCCGGAAAAGCTAACGATATTGATTATTCGAAACCAGTCACAGACGGGCCCCTTCAGCACGGATTTGACGAATGCTTCATCATCCCCGCATCGTTAGACATGAGTCCGTACGTTTACGTAAAAAATGAAAATGTGAGCCAAATTCCGCAAAGGGAAATTGCTGGTTCGAAGTTTCCGGTATTCTTTAGAAAGGGCGAAATCAGCACAGATTTCACACACATCCAGTGTCTAAGTCACCTGAAAGATCAAGCCAATGCGTTTATCGAAAAGGAATCGAAAACAGACAATCCCTTTTTTCTTTATTTTCCCATGCCCGCGCCCCACAAGCCAGTGGTTCCGATGGACCGCTTTCGAGGTAAAACGCCAATGGGTAGCTATGGTGATTTTGTCGCCCAAGTTGATTGGACCGTCGGCGAAGTTTTAAAAACGATCGACCAATGCGGAATCGCCGATGAAACATTGGTCATTGTGACCAGCGACAATGGTTCTTTTATGAAGCGTCTGACACCCGACGCCAAAGATCACATCGATGATGATTCCATTCAGGGATATCGAGGATCTAATCACCAAGCCAACGGTACACTGCGGGGAACCAAAGCAGACATCTGGGAAGCCGGACATCGAGTTCCATTTTTGGTTCGTTGGCCCTCTCAAGATCGAGTAGGTCAAAACTGTTCGGCTACGATCTGCCTGACCGACATTTTGGCAACCGTTGCCGATGCCGCCAGAATATCGTTCGAAAGCAAAGCATCGCCGGATAGCTTTTCCTTTTTGGCCGACGCGTTCCAAAATCGGGAACGAAATTATCAAAAACGACCTCCTGTGATTCACCATTCTTCAGGGGGCATGTTTGCGATTCGAGACGGAAAATGGAAACTAGTTTTAGGGAATGGATCCGGAGGACGCGAAGCTCCCAAGGGCAAACCTTTTCAAAAGCCATTTCATTTATCCAATTTAGAATCGGACCTTGGAGAGTCCATCAATTTTGCAGATCAATATCATGACGTAGCCGTCCAAATGACTGCCGAATTCTTTAATATTTCCAAGGGCGACCACGAGACTTATAACACGAAAATACCCCCAAAGCAGAACCAATAGAAAGACAAGATACGTGAGAATCATCAACCGACTGACTATTTTCAATTTTGGACTGGCTGTAGCATCCGTCTACATGTTCACCATCAATTGCGTGGCCCAAGAACATAACAATGCCACGAACTTGTTTCAGACTTCGATTCAGGAATCGGATTCCAATTCTGATTCTGACAAGCTGTGGCTGACATTTCAGGGGCAGGGTGGGCCCGGGAAGGGAAAAACGATCGTTCTCATTTCTGGTGACGACGAATATCGCAGCGAACAAACGATGCCGATGCTAGGGAAAATATTAGCCGTTCACCATGGGTTCGATTGTCATGTCCTGTTTGCGATCGAACCGGAAACCGGAACGGTCAAACCAGACTATCAAACCAACATTCCTGGCATGGAATTATTGGACCAAGCCGATTTGATCATCCTTGGCCTTCGCTTCCGAAATCTGCCCGATAAAGAAATGAAACACTTTGTCGATTATGTCGAATCCGGCAAACCAATCATCGGGACTCGAACTTCCACGCACGCGTTTAACTACCCGAAAGACTCAGAAAGCCAGTATAAGCATTACGGGTTCAATTCGACCAGTTGGGAAGGTGGGTTTGGTCAGCAGGTATTGGGAGACACATGGATTTCCCACCATGGCAAACATCGCAAAGAGAGTTGCCGTGGAGTGATAGAAAACGGTAAACAGGATCATCCAATCCTAAAAGGCGTGACCGACGTCTGGGGACCTTCCGATGTTTACGGGATTCGAAATCTACCTGAATCAGCGAATATCCTGATGCGAGGTGCAGTATTAGAAGGAATGGCACCCGATGATCAACCTGTGAAAGGAAAAAAGAATGACCCGATGATGCCAATCGCATGGACGAAAAGTTACGACAGTCAAGCGGGCGTGAAATCCAAGATTTTCTGCACGACCATGGGTGCTTCGACCGATTTTGAGAGTGCTGGTTTGCGGCGATTAGTGGTCAATGCTGCCTATTGGTGCCTTGGTTTAGAAGACAAAATCCCGGCCAAAAGCAATGCCGACTATGTTGATGAATATCGTCCGACTGAGTTTGGATTTGGCACATTTCAAAAAGGGCTAACTCCTTCCGACTATGACATGAAATCGAAATAATGCCGATCCATCCGAAATCACTTGTCGCACTGAATCGGCAACAGCTTGAACAAAGTTTGTTGCAGGTCGGCATTTCGGAAAAACAGATTCGAATGCGAGTCAACCAATTGTGGAATTGGCTTTACATTCGAGGCGTTGCTTCATTTGATGACATGTTGAATTTGAGCAAAGATCTGAGATCTTCGCTGCAGAATCACTTCACACTCACGGTGCCTGAGATTGTTTCGGAACAAGTCTCATCCGATGGAACCCGGAAATGGCTGTTGAGATTCTATAAATCGGAAACGTCAAAACCTGTTGAAATCGAAACGGTTTACATCCCTGAAAAAGAGAGAGGTACGCTCTGCGTTTCGAGCCAGGTGGGGTGCTCGCTGACTTGTTCATTTTGTCATACCGGCACCCAGAAAATGGTCCGCAATCTTACTGCAGCCGAAATCCTTGGCCAAATCCTTTTTGCTCGGCGAAGGCTAGGGGATTTCGATGGAATGGAATCCCCCAATGGCTTGATCGCACCTAAATCCGGTCGCAAGTTGACCAACATCGTCATGATGGGGATGGGTGAGCCATTATTCAATTTTGAAAATGTAAAGTCGGCCCTGTTAACGGCACTTGACGAAAAAGGATTGAATTTCTCTCGTCGCCGGATCACCCTCTCGACCTCTGGAATTGTGCCTGCCATTTTTCGAACCGGAAGTGAAATTCGATGCATGCTGGCGATTTCGCTGCATGCAACGCGAGATGATCTGCGAGACGAGTTGGTTCCTATCAATCAGAAGTTTCAAATCAACGAATTAATGGATGCCTGTCGACAATATCCAACCCTGGCAAACACCAGCCGGATCACTTTTGAGTACGTGATGCTCAAAAAGGTAAATGATTCGTTAACAGACGCAAAGGAATTGGTAAACCTGCTTAAGGGGATTCCTTCCAAAGTAAACTTGATTCCCTTTAATCCCTGGCCTGGCAGTCGCTATGAGTGTTCCAGTCGGAGGACGATTGACAAGTTTTCCAACTACCTTGAATCGCGAGGAATTTCAGCGCCGATTCGCACTCCGCGTGGAAGAGACATTTTAGCTGCATGCGGCCAATTGAAATCGGAAACTCAAAAGGGTCTGTTGAGTCTCTCATCGGATATTCCGAAAGCTTCACACCAACAGCGTTAGGACTCGCCATGAATTAAGTTACCGGCTAGTGTCACTAAAAATTCGATTTTTTGTGGGTAATTCACTAAGCAAGCCGGTAAATAAATGTTTCGCGAGTACTTAATCAACAGGTGTAGATATTTCCGAACCTTTGTTAGGTTGTCGTGGTGTTGTCAGGTTGTAACCAACCGAGAACGAATTCACGAAACGGATCAAGCCAAAGCAACTCGCCGAAACCAGGGTACTTTTTGATAGTTTGTCGCGTCTTCGATGCGAATCGGCCAACTAACCGCAATAGTCCTTCCGATGCGATTAGTGAGATTTGTCGAGCTTTGGCAGACCCGGGCAAGTTGGTTACCGCAGTTCGGCTTGGCAAAGTATTCCAACCCTGGGCAACGCTGACTACGACCTAGGTACCAATGGAGATTCGAAACCAAGCCCCGAAAGTGGGAAAAAATCCAAACCAAATCTAATTCCTCAAGTACACTTGCCGGTTGTCAAGGAAAGCAAATCATGATTATCGCAACATGGAATTCTTGCGGTGGGACCGTCGACTCTCGTAGCACGGAATTACAATCTTTTTCTTCATTTGACATTTTGGCGTTACAGGAGGTCCAAAAACCTGAAAACTGTCTGGAGGGCGTTTACTGGAATGGAGCATCCGAATTAAAAGGGGTGGCTGTTTGCACCCAGTATCCATCTCAGCAGGTCGTTTTCGACGATAGCATAACTCCATTCCTGGCAGTTCGAATTCTTGAATCTCCGCTTGGCCCGTTCAACTTACTAGCCGTCTGTGCGAAACGCCAACCAAGTTATTGCAAAGATCTCATTCGGACGTTTGACCAGTGCGAAGACTTTTTGAAGGAGTCTCCCTGTGTTATTCTTGGCGACTTCAATGCGACCGCGAGACTTCAAAATACGACTAAACAGTTTGATGAACTGCAAGATCATTTGCATCGAAAACTAAAATTGGTCTCTGCCTACCATCAATTCAAAAAACAAACTTTTGGAATGGAGAGCTTTACGACGCTTTACTTCCGATGGGGAACAGCCGGCTGCTTTCATATCGACTACGTTTATATTCCACAAAATTGGATTAGCTATTTGAATTCCGTAACGATTCCCGGGTTCAAAACGCTTACCACGAGCGACCATCGACCTGTCGTCGTAGAACTAACGTCCAAAGACTTTTGCTAGAATCAAATAAATTGATATATGTCTTTGTCGCCATTGCGGCATCGAGCAGTCAATTAATGGTCCACTAAAGCTCAGAATGGACGCCGATCGATTACTGTGTCCTGAGTTCCTTTTACGCATTTGGAAAGCTTTTCTGGACTCAATCGGAGACATCAACCAGAACCGGAGCTCTGTGTCGCTTCAACCCTTGAGCGGTTTTTTTGGCATTCATCTTGTTCCTTCCGGCAGAAGGAACCTACCGCCGCCATAGTTAAAAAATTCTCAAGTACGACCCGCTTGACGAGCGGGACAAAGACAAAACTTTGATCATGAGACCAGAGAATGTGACGGCCTGCCCGGCATTCATCTTGTTCCTTCCGGCAGAAGGAACCTATCGCCGCCATGGTTAGAAATTCCCCAAGTACGTCCCGCTTGACGAGCGGGACA
>JBCCSJ010000101.1:0-16060 GCA_039200505.1 Planctomycetota bacterium
CAGAAAAGTCACGCGTGGCTTTGACTGCCGAAATCTCAGTCAGACCCATGTTTGAATGCGATTCAAACATTCCGGGATAAATATGTTTCCCTGTTACATCGATGACTTTTGTTTTTGGTAAAGGCTTCACTTTTTTACCGATCGCTGTGATTTTCCCTTCGGCAAACAAGAGTTGTCCTTTTTCGATCGTATCGCCGGAAACTGTGTGAATGGTTCCCCCTTTAAGCAGCACTGGGTTGGTTTGGGGCGGACCAGGAATCTCTTGTGCGGAAACTACTGTTGTCAGGATCAACAAGGCAAAAAATATTGCAGTCAAATATTTCATAGTTGGTATCGTAAAAAAAGTTCAACAGCGGATCTGTTCCGGAAAGGGACGGTCCGGTTACGAGTGAATCAGGATCAACCTTTGGAATCATTCATCGTGGTGATGGTCATGACAAAATTCATCATGACGAGGCCACAGTTTTGCTGGGTCGATGTCGGATTTACTTTTCGTTTCCATGGGGACGTTTGATTCGAGAATTTTTTGGATCAGAGTCAAACGCATTTGCCGGTTCTGTTTTTGCATTTTTTGATCTTCGGCACGGTCAAAGTATTTCCTTCCGTCGATCCAGGTTTGTTGCACCACGGCATAATTTGACAGCGGATGGGCGTTCCATAAAACAAGGTCCGCATCTTTACCCGCTTCGAGCGATCCGGTTTGATGGTCGATCCGAAGCTGTCTGGCTGGATTCAGGGTGACAAATTTCAATGCTTCAACCTCATCGACGCCGCCATATTTGACAGCTTTAGCAGCTTCTTGATTGAGGTGACGGCCAAGTTCGCCATCGTCGGAATTAAATGAAACCACGACTCCTGCCCGATGCATAAGTGCTCCAGCGTAAGGTATCGCGTCCTTTACTTCATATTTGTAGGCCCACCAATCTGCAAAAGCACTTGCCATTGCACCATGCTGAGCCATCGCATCGGCAACCTTGTAACCTTCGAGGATATGCTGGAAGGATCCAATGGTGATTTCGTAACGATCCAAAGTGCGAATCAATGCCAAGATTTCATCCTGGCGGTAACTATGGCAATGGACCCATCTTTTTCCGTCTACGATTTCAGACAATGCTTCCAGTTCAAGATTGATCCTGGGTGGTAAGCCCGACTTGGAAGTTTTCCATCTTTCATGAGCAGAAGCGTAATCGATGGCTGAGCGGAACGCATTATCCATAATCTGTTCGACGCCCATCCGAGTTTGCGGATAACGGTTGGTGGGACTACTCCAGTTGCTCTGTTTGACGTTTTCACCAAGAGCAAATTTAATTCCCAACGGAGCAACGGCAAGTTTCATCGCCTGTTCCCCAGCCCCCCATCGAAGTTTGATGACCTGATTTTGTCCTCCGATCGGATTAGCAGACCCGTGCAAAATATTGGCTGCCGTAACACCTCCGGCTAACTGTCGGTAAATCGTGATATCATCGCAATCGATCATATCGCCAATACGAACTTCAGCGGTAATTGCCTGCCCACTTTCGTTAACACCGCTATCGGTTGCCATGTGAGAATGGCAATCGATGATTCCTGGGGTCACGTGGGCACCCTTTCCGTCGATTACCCGATCCGCAACTGGCAATTCAGCATTTGATTCAAAGATACCTTTCACATAGCCGTCACCAAAAAGAATGGCACCATTTTCTACTTTGCCTTTTTCGTCCAACGTCCATACGGTCACATTTTTGATCAGCACGGATTTTGGTTGAGTAGGAAGTTCGGTGCGCCCGAATGCGCCTAACGGATAACAAACGTCAAATGATGAATCATGAGTCACGTCGGCTACGGAAGATTCTTCAGACTGCTGATGGGCCGCTTCTGAATCTTTGACGACTTCGTCCCAATCTTCATCGCTCGTCGATCCTGACTTCGATTTTGTTTCCGTTTTGACGATCCTTTCTACCGATACAACATACGACTTTCCACTAGGCAACGTGACAGTTCCTGTCGCCGAATCATTATCCAAAAAAACAAGTGTCAACAGCTGGATCCCTTCGGTTCCGAACGAATCACCTCGGAACGAGCCGGTCAGGCGGGTGTCGGTCAACTCTAATGAATGGACTGTGACGGATCCGGTGTGGTCTTTTGGAGAATCGGTGTCAGTAGTTGTCCGAGTTGGTTGGGATTTCGATTCTGTTGAAATTTTGGCTTTAATCGATTTACCGGATTTGGAAACTTCGAGAACTTGCCCTTTCATTTTCAAGCCGGCAAATTTCCATTTCCCTTCAAAGTCCCTCTGCTGCTTAGCCGCATGTTGAAATCGAACACCGTCAACCCAAGTTTCCAAGATTTTGGTTTTCTTTTCGAAAATGTCACCATCGGTAACAAGCAGGTTAGCTATTTTTCCGTTTTCGATAGTTCCCAACTGATTTTCGACACCTAAAATTTTGGCACCCCCGATCGTGGCAGCGGCGATGGCAGCACGCTCGGAAAGCCCCCTTTTGACGGCTACTCTTAAGGCAGGTAAAAAATCGGTCGGAGATTTAAGGCCTTGAGCTGTTAACGCAAATGATAGGTTTCGCTTTTCCAATCTTGCCAAATTTTCAGGAGCAAGGTCCCAGTGCATTAAATCTTCAAGCGTGACTTCGTCCGCTTTTTCGGCCGACGAAACATCAGGCGCAGTTGGGAATTTGACCGGTACGATGATCGGACAGTTGACGCTGGCTACTTCGTCCAATCGGCGGTATTCATTGCCGCTACCAACAATCACCAAATTCAATCCGAACTCTTTGGCAAAACGATTGGCTCGCCCGACAAATAACTCGTTGGATGTTTCGATGAATACTGGCTGAGAAGATTCGAGGGCAGGGCGAAGTGCTTCCAGCGACACATTTCGTTCCGGTAGTTCGACATTGGAATCGTTGTTTGCAATTCTCCACGCTTCAAAATACCAGTTTCCATCGTAAAACCCCTGCCTTGCCAAAGCGACTGCACCCATTGGAGAATTGGGATAATTGCGGCTACCTCGCGAGGTTGTCAGTTCGAGATGAAGTCCTAACCCAGGTTTAACAACTAAGTGCTCGACATTCCTGTTGCTTAGCAACCAAAGCGAACTTTGCCCTTTGACGATTCCGTTTTTGGGAGCACAGATCGTTGCCCCAAATCCAGCTTTCCGCATTGACTCCATCGGTAATAATTCAGCAACTTCAGGTCGGTCGGTCGCGGTTTCAGGAGAGAATTTCTCGTTCCAATAACCCACTTTCGATTCGGGTTTTACATCGACTTCATGAAAGCAATTGATAAAAGCTGGGTAACAATGTTGGCCGCGTCCATCAACGATGCGGGTTCCTGCAGGTAATGACAAGTCAGTTCCAACTGCACGGATTCGCGAGCCATCGATTAAAACGGATCCCAGTGCCGGTTCGCTATAAGGATCCGCATGAATGGTTATATTTTGAATCAGTGTAAACCGAGAAGCATTGCTGTTAAGACCTTCTAGTTGTATAGATGATCGAGTCGGATCGGGCACTCGTGTGGTTTGTTTGCCCGACGTACTTTGCTGCCCCAAAATTGTTGTTGCAAAAATTGCGATTAGCAAAACGGCAGTTATGCCAGCCCAACAGCGGTGAAGCTTCAACAGATAAACCATGTCTCTTTTTGTCCAATGAGCAACTTTGATTTTGAATTCTAGCACCCGTTTGTGCGGAAAATTCCCTCAACAATAGGTCCAAAATCCGTCAATTAAGCCAGCAAAGAACAAATATTCTTCCCTAGTTGGAATTTGGCCTCCTTTTTGCATTCCTAGTAATTTAGAGGAAAGGGGTAGGTTTGGCACCCAATCTAGGCTCTAGATGTCGTTTTTACTTTGACTCAAGAGCAAAAAAATGCGAAAAATGGAGTTTTTATGACACTCCAATTACAATCGGGGCTTCCCAAGTAGGGAAACCTCGAACTTCCTCACTCACCCACTCACAACCACGGTGAAAAAATGAACTACTTTACTCGATTTATGCTCGCAATATTCTCCCTAGCCTTGATCCACTCGACTGTTGTTGGGGGAGATACATTTACTGAGCGTGCCGATTGGCAAAATGCGGTTTGCGGAACCATTGTTGGAGACGGCTTTGGCGAATTGATCGATTTCACGGGCCAGCCGTTCAGCTCTAACCCCAACTTCACTGTCCAATTTTTACCTTCACAATCTACAAGTTGGGCGACCATCACAAATACAGACGGTTCTTTACCTGGAATTTTTGCAGGGAAGGAACTAGGAGTTGGTTCCCCCGTCTTAGTTGGCGTAGGCGGACCTGAAAATAATCCATATGGAAATTTAGACTTTACACTCAATCCTGACTTGGGTGATTTAGAAGGCTTTTACTTTAACCACATTTTCGGGGCCGTCGTCGTGACGATGTACGATGGAGATACTGTGGTCGATTCGTTCACAACCGACCTTGGCGATGATCCCAGCAATTTCAGTAACCCCACTGTCGGATTTGGTTGGACCAACACTGACAGTCTGAAGGTGACCAAAATCCGCATGGAGTTTACTTCTCTCGGAACCGACGTTTCTGATATTGCCATCGGTTTTGGCGAGATTGCTTTTGATGACGGAAGTTGCCCGTCAGATGATGCCCTTGATGGCATCCTCGAAGTTCTGGATGCAGTTGCGTCGATTCCTCCAACAGGAAATAGGTTCGAAGATTTCGCACTCGCTTACGCAACTTCTGCGATCTCGGAAGCCGCCAATCCAGACTTTTTTACAGAAGACGGTTTACTGACGAATCAGGGGCAACAAATCTTTAGTCTGCTCAATCAGGCAACGCGAGGATTGAATTGGGTCAGTGATCCCGCCGCCCAAACTGCGATCGACGATATTCAACAATACTTGTCGGATATCGTGCAAGCTGAGATTGATTCGGCTGTTGCGGCAGAGGGGGTACCTTTTTTGATCAACGTCGCTGAGTCTTATCTTGGACTAGCGGAGGCTTATGCGGCGATCGGTGTGCCTCGCACCGCGATTCGGCTGCGGAGTTTTAGCTGGTTTTTTGCCCGAATCTCTTACTAATCAGAGAAAACATTTTGCGTTTTGGTCACACGCGACCTCGGCTCAACCCGGGGTCGCTTTTTTGATGGGTCAAATTGGCGTGACGAGCAGTCCAAGATGTAAAAAATATTATGAGAGCATAATCCAACCTGTCTCCCGGAAGATCGTTTTTCTGGAATGAGAAGATAGATTGATCGATCAGGATTGGATTGCAAAATGCCCGAAATCAATGAAATTGAAGACCTGCCACGTTCCGAATTTATTTCAAAGTATTTAGCGTTTAACCGTCCGGTAAAAATTAAAAACCTTGGTGGGACAGATCGGCTGGTCGACTGGACGATTGAAAACCTCGTAGCCAAAAACGGGCATCAAAAAGTCAACGTCGAGCATTATCCCGATGGTCAACGGAGTTCTGCTTTCACCTATCGAGAAATGACGTTGGCGGAATATGTTGACCTGGTCACCGGTTCCGAAGACGCTCAAAAGCACTTTTTTCTGGCTGAACGTCCGTTGGAGCAAATGTTTCCTGTGCACTCCAATGAATATCAGTTACCCGATTTCGTCGACGCAAATAGTTCGCGACGTACGGTCGGATTTTTTGGTGTTAACACTTTTTCAACCTGCCATTATCACAAGCTTCAAACTCAGGCGGTAATCACTCAGGTAATTGGCAAAAAACGATTGGTCATGTTTCAGCCAAAAGACATGAGGCACCTTGAGTTGCACCCTTGGTATAGCGCTCGACCGAACCATAGCACAATTCCGTTTGACCAGGACGAAATGGAACAGCTTACTGCTCAGTACCCAAGGCTTGCGAGAACAAACCCTGAAGTCGTGGAATTGAGTGAGGGAGAAAGCCTTTTTATCCCCGCGCATTGGATGCACACTGCCGAAGGCATCGGAAGTTCACTTTCAATTACCACTTTCTGGGGCGAGAATTCCAATCGAGCCTACCGGAGAGGTTATTATCGCGACGTTGCGAGTGCATGTACGAAATCGGGAATGGTGTTTGCCGCTTCCATGGGGCATCGGTTGGGACTTGATAAATTGATGGTTGCAACGGCGGTTCGATTAGGAGTCATCAAGAAAAATGAATCAGATGCTGTGCTGGAATATTTAGCTGAATTCGGAACTCGTCGTCCTAACGAGCTAAAAACCTAATCGGGCTAATCAGCCAGAATTATTAAGACATCGAAAACCCATGCGTTGAATGGTAGTATTCACAACCGCAGGCAAATCCAAACTTGCGGGGCGAGTTCTAACACCAAACTGCTTGGTTGCAGGTCAATTGCGAACCTTTATGAATTCGCACAACAAAATGAATTCGGCGTTAATGTCATGAAAAAACACCGGCGATAATGAGCTGGTGTTTTCGTTATTGTTACAGGCATGGATTCTAGAAATTATTGACGCGTTAGTTTTCAGCCTGTTCCACAAGCTCAACATACGCGTAATAAGCCCCAACGGCATAGCCGTCAGGTCCGTGAAATCTTGCGGTCAATTTTGTTTTGCCAGCAGGCAGTTCCATTGTCAGAATGGCTTCTTTGGCATCCGATTCGAAAGTGGTTTCCACCTTTTTATCGCTGATTTCAACGGAAGCAGATTGAAGGTTTTGAAATTCGCGGCCAGGTGTCATTCGAAAGGCCTTGGTACCTGGCACCGGATCCCCTTTTTCCAATCCGGCATTGATCGCTCGATCAAGTTCTTTAGGCCAGCGACGTAGCCGGATCTGATAAGTTCCAGCCTTGGCAACATTGACATTCCAGAATCCTGTCACCTGGGGTTTGTCGAGACCAAGGCGAATTTGCATTTGGTTCCACGGGGTCGAGCCGGTTGTGATCCAATCGTGCGAGGTTAGGCGGGCTGGATTTTCGGCCGGGTGGCCCAAGTAAATCGCTGTATCTTGATTAAAGGTGGGTTCCAGTTCCTCCCACCAACCTTGATAAAAATCGCGAAGTCGTCTCACTACCGCAGGATACGCTGCGGCGACATCTACTTTTTGGCCGGAATCCGTATCCATGTCATAAAGCTCTTTTCCATCAATCAATCGCCACTTGGAAGTCATGATGCTGCTCGATTTCCACATGATCGGATCTTTTACTCGTTGAGAGTCGGTGATCAAAATTCGATTGTTCCAATCGATATCTTTAGACGGATTTCCTCTTAGCAGCGATGAGATATCTTTCCCGTCAAATACGACGTCTTCGGGCGAGGCTACGTTACAAAGATTGATTAAAGTTGGAAGTACGTCGACGGCGTGACAAATCGGTTTCACATCTTTTCCACCACTTAATTGCCCATTCGGCCAATGGATAAAAAACGGAACGCGATGGCCGCCGTCGTACTGGCTTCCTTTTTGGCCTCTCATACCGGCGTTGTAGATGGCTCGTCCTCCAGCTGTGCCGTTGTCGGTTGTGAAAATGAAAATGGTGTTTTCGGCGAGTGATTCATCTTCTAAAAATTTACGTAGTTGGCCGACGTTTGAATCAATATTGGCGATCATGCCATAAAAGTGCGCCAATCTGAGTTGGGCTGCGGATGGAGTTGAGTTGGATGTCTGATTTTTTTTGTTTTGATTTGGGATCTCAACATCATAGTAAGGTTTTGCAAACTCTTCGGGGGCATGAAGAGGACCATGGGGAGCGTTGGTGGAGATGTAAGCCAGGAACGGTTTTCCTGCGTTCTTTTGTGTCTTGATGAATCGCTTGGCATAGTCGAAAAACACATCTGTGCAGTAACCTTTGACCGGGGTTGGTTGTCCATTGTGCCAATAAGTCCCGTCAAAATAAGCATTGTCCCAATAGTCAGGAGTTTGGCCGACACCTCCACCACCATGTCGGAGAACTTCGTTGTAGCCGCGATCCTCGGGTCGATAGGGGTAGTTATCCCCCAGATGCCATTTTCCAAACATACCGGTTGCATAACCACTATTTTGAAAAACCTGCCCGATCGTAGGTTCATTTTGTCGTAACATGCAGCGGCCCATAATCGTATGCCAAACACCGGTACGATTGGTCCAGTGCCCAGATTGCAACGCGGACCGCGTTGGCGAACAGGTGGGAGCGACATGGTAATCGGTCAGCCGAATCGAATGGTGAAACAGGGAATCGATGTTGGGAGTCTTTAAAATTGGATTTCCCAGGCAAGCGAGATCCCCATACCCTTGATCGTCCGTGATGACGATCACGACATTCGGTTGAGCGGCAGGTTCTTCCGCGAAAATCTGGCATGATTCATTTGGTTGCGCTACCAAAACGCAATAAAACCAGACGACCAAAATTCGGATGAGAAAATGAGATGGCTTGACCATGTTGATCATCACCTGCCTTTGGATTGGGTGTTGGTTTGGCGTCGCTGGATTGCGACTCGATTTCTAAAACGCCGGCCGTTAGATTATAACCCTGCCGTAAGGCTTATGGCAGCACCGAGTCGAGTGCAAATTTTCAACTAGCGGTGTTGAGTTTTTTAGATCCGCTTACAAAAGAGTTTCCCAGTACAAAGAATCGCAGCTTTCGTTTTTTGGCTGACGTCACGCCAATCCTAACGGAGGTGCCGATTTGAAATTCCAACTCTTCGGCGGGATCGCAAATCCTAACCGGACTCTGTTCATCGCATAAATCGATGCCGGTCTGATTTTTATCGATTCCTAATGCCTGGCAAAGGCATCCCGGTCCGGTGGTTAACCGCTTGATATCATCCAAATTCCTTCTTGCTTGCATAGTTTCGATTCCGGTGATCGGCTCAAGGGCCCGGATCAAAACCGCGCAACCTTTGCCAAGCTGTTCTGTGACAATATTGAAGCAGTGCTTTGCATGGATCGGATAAACGTAGGCAGTTCCAGCTTCGCCGAACATGACCTCAGTTCGCCGTGTTCGATACTTGTTGGCATGGCAGGCAGAATCTCTTGAGGGCAAATACGCTTCCGTTTCGACGATGCGACCACTTACTGATTTCTTGCCCAAGTCAGAACGAAGAATTTTCCCCAGCAGGAATTTGGCGACTTCCTCGGTCGATTGCTTCAATTTATTTCTGGGGATGTGGTGCATGATGATCGAATCGAATTTTGTCAGGTTTGCTCGATTTCATTTTGAATCCAAGTCAGGCTTGGATATTCGGATTGTAATTTTTACATGGTGATGGGCAGAGGCCGCTGAGCAAGTCGGGAGTCTGCGTAAAAGCCTCTTTAAAACGATGTTGTTCGAGACAGGTGGCGATTCTATGATCGCGCCATGATTTGGCTGTTTTTCAGATCGAGTTTGCAATTTTTAACAATCTAGTTCGCGATTTATACCTGTTCCCTGCCCTCCTTTCTTCTTTTGTTTTTGTCTACATTTGAGTTTCCTATGAATCCCGCCATTCGCTTTTTCATAATCTGTATCTCGCTATTTTTTTGCATTCAAAATCCTGCCCAAGCTCAGGTGAGTTTTGATTTCGTAGAAGGCATGGTCGAAGAGCTTGTAGAAAACCCATGGACTGGGTCATTTGCTGCGGGGTTGAATGGAAAATCTGGAAATAGCAACAATGTTGATATCAACATGACTTTGAAACTGGACCGCGACACCGATTTCGCGAAAACCGCTATCCTAGCGAGCTATTTTTATGGTAGCAACGATGTCGTGACGACCACCGACCTCTTTTTTGGCCAGCTTCGACGGGATCGAAAGCTGCAAAATCCAAAGCTAAGCTGGTTCAACCAAGTTCAACTTGAGGCCGATCGTTTCAAAAATTACGATTATCGAATTGCTCTTCACACAGGTTTGGGATACGAAGTTTACAAAAACGAAACTGGATTTTTGAATCTTCGATCAGGTCTTGGTGCGTCCAGCGAAGTTGGCGGTGTGAATGAGGAATGGATCCCGGAATTGCAGTTCGGTGCGGATTGGGAAAAGCAGATGACTGACGCACTTAAGTTGTTTGCCAATGTGGATTTTTACCCGTCATGGGAAGATTTCGCCGATTATCGGCTCGTTTCCAATACAGGACTCGAGTACGTCCTTGATGCCGAACGGAACATCAATTTTAGAATGTTTGCTTTGAACCGATACGATAGTACGCCGCCAGTAGGTAATCGAAGGAACGATATTGACTACGGGATGTCGATTGTGATTGGTTTTTAGTTCGCTGTCCCGTCACTCGCAATGGTTCAAACTGATTTTGGGAAGACCGATATATCCGTTATAACACGCCGCCTAGTGTAGCACCCGCATAAAATTTATCGCTCAATTTTTTGAGGGATATCCGTTTCCCTATTGATATCCGAACTAGACTTCCATTGAAGAAATTTCAACAGGCAGGGCGGGATAATGTCAGACAAAAAGCATCTTAGGAAAAAGCTATTCATAAACGCTGAAGTTCAAGGCGCCATCCTGCACCGAACCGTTCTTCACTGGTTTTTCTATTTGGCAGCGATTCTTTTAACGACCGTGATCATCGCTTCTTTGAAAGATCCTTCCAAAATGGCGATTCGAATGGTGTTCCAATCGTTTGTTTATTTTTCACCAGCCATCATCGCAAGCATCGTTTTGCTTCCGTTAATCGTTTACGACATGTTGCGTGAATCCAATCGGGTTGCTGGTCCCATTTACCGTCTTGAGAAAGAGATGACCAAGCTACGAAAAGGCCAAAAAGTAAAAGAGCTACGGTTTCGTGATGGTGACCATTGGAGCGATTTGGCCGTGACTTTTAGTCAAATGGCAGCGGCTCATCAAGAAAACTTGGAACAAATTGAAAGCTTAAAGAAACAACTCGCCGAAAAAGAAGCGCCTGCGGTTTGAATATCTGAGCCCACAAAAGAATATCAACACGGTTAGTGTTACGATCCTTCCATTTGCACCTCAGCAATTCATAGCATGTTGGTTGCCGATATTACTGAGTCCGGTAGTCAATTTGTCAGAATCGAAGCGAGATTGGCATCGAAACTGCAGTCATCCGCAGCATCTTACCGATGAATTGCAAAAGCCCACCTTTGGCTGATCATTGTCCACTTGGATCAGGATTTTCTACAATTTGGTCACGTAGACATAATAAGCGCCAACAGATTCATCGTTTGGTTCCACGAAATACGTTTTCAAATTGACGGGACCAGGTTTCAAATCCAATTTAAAAATGACACGCTTCTGGTTTGCCAATACGCGGGACTCCAACTTTAGATCGGCGATCTCAAGCACGGCCTTCGACGCAAAAATCCTACGTCCTTTGGTGTGTAGAAACTTATTTTTGATGTCCAGCTTTCTAGGGTTTCGAGCGATTTCGGGAGGAAGTTGCTGGATTTCAAGATCCAACTCTCTAGGCCATCTTCTCAATTCAAATTGATACTTCCCCGGTTTCGCTACTTCTAAGTCAATCATCCCATTGGTCCGTAAGCCTCCCAAAACATGACTTTGATTGTAGGGGGCCAGCGGGGAGTGCCATTGTTGGCAGGTCAACTTAACAACTTTTTGTTTTGGACTTCCGATAATCGTTCGAGCGTAATCAAACTTCCTTTCCGATTCGAGATGGTCCCACCATTGCTCATACCGACGCATCAAGTTTTTGACAACTTTTTGATTCTCTAAAGAGACATCATTTCGCTGACCTGGATCGGATCCGATGGCGTAGAGCTCCCGTTTTTTGTCGTTCCCAACCAATCGCCACTTGTTGGTCAGAACGGCAAAATGTTTATATTTGATGGGACGATCATCTTTCACGACTTGGCCAAACCTGCCTTGGTGGTGCACGAAAAGCGTTCGATCGCCAACTTGGGCTTTCTGTTCCAGGAACGGTTTTAGATTCATTCCGTCCCATGAAATGTTAGGCGTTTCTAATCCAAACCAACCTGCCAAGGTCGGCAAAAGATCGAAATGAGCTGACAGGACTGGCACATTTTTTCCGCCGACCAGTCCGCCGTTTGGCCAATGTAAAAAACAGGCAGCACGGTGGCCGCCTTCGTAGGCCGTAGCTTTGTGACCCCGCATTCCAGCATTGAACCCGTTTTCTCCGGTGGCGTATCCATCCTTTTTTGACTGAAACCCGGCCGTAGTTCCGTTGTCGGTTAAGAAAATCAGAAGAGTATTGTTTTCAATTTTCGACTCGCGAAGGTAATCGCGTAGCCTACCGATATTTTCGTCAATCTTTTTGATACAGCCGTAAAACTGTTTTCTTGAATGGGCAATGTTTGTTCCGTCGTATTCCTGAATATACTCTTGGGTTACGTGGTAAGGCCCGTGAGGTGCGTTCAGCGGAAGGTAAACGAAAAAGGGCTTATCTTGCTCGGACCCTTTGTTGATGAACTCGATTGCATTATCGATCCAAACGTCAGTGCAGAAACCCACGCACGGTTCAGGTTGCCCGTTACGATAATAGGTGTCATCGTAATAATCGTTTCCCCAGAAATCAGGAGCCTCACCAATCACCCCGCCACCGTGGATAAGCGATTCATCGAAACCGCGATCTTGGGGCCGAAATGGATAATTGTCACCAAGGTGCCACTTGCCAAAAATGGCGGTTCGATACCCGTTCTGCTGGAACGCGTCTGCCATCGTATATTCTTCGGCAGGCAGGTGGTGTCTACCCATGTAGGTCAGCCAAACCCCGGCTCGAGTCGAATATTTTCCCGACATGAGCGCCGCTCTTGTCGGCGAACAGGTCGGGTCGACATGGAAATCCGTCAATCGGACGCTTTGGCTATGCAGGTGGTCCAAGGCAGGTGTTTTGAGATCCTGATTGCCATGACACGACATGTCTCCGTAGCCTTGGTCATCGGTCATGATCAAGATTACGTTAGGACGAGGCGAATCTTCGGCCCGTAGGAACCTTGGTCCCACTAAAAGTGAAACCAAGAATGCCAAACCCACTAAAACTTGTCTTTTTGCGACCAAAAATTCAATCATCGGGTCAAGCGATAATTTCGCTAATCACTTCGCCGCCGAACTGAGATAGTTGCTTGTAACGTCCACCGTGGAAGTAGGTTAGTTTGTTATCGTTCAGACCTAACAAGTGCAGCAATGTGACGTGAACGTCCCGGATCGGGTGGACACATTCGACGGCTTCTCCTCCGATTTCATCTGTCGCGCCAATGACGCCGGGCTTAACACCACCACCCGCGAAAAGCATATTCATCGCTTTGTTATTATGGTCTCTTCCGATCGCCGTTTCACCGCCGCGTATCGTGTTGTCAGGTGTTCGGCCAAATTCACCTGTCCACCAGACAAGGGTGTCGTCCAAAAGTCCGCGGCTTTTTAGATCCTTAATAAGTGCAGCCACTGGTTTGTCGACCGAACGAATCCTTTTCTTGTGGGCACGTTCGATGAAGTCGTGAGAGTCCCAGCCACCCGAGAAGACCTGAACGAATCGAACTCCTTTCTCGACCAAGCGACGGGCCATCAAAAGCTTTCGACCGAAAACCTCAGTTTCGGGATCGTTGAGACCGTACATCTCTTTGATATTTTCAGGTTCCTGATTCAAGTCGATAAGATCGGGAACTTCCATCTGCATGCGGAATGCAAGTTCGTAATTTTGCATTCTTGATGCGAGGGCACGATGATTGGGGTGGTTTCTAATCGATTCCTCATTCATCTTCGCGAGCAAGTCGAGATTCTGCCTTTGGTGGTGCCGGTTTTTCCATTCTGGCGGATTCAAATCCAGGATCGGAGAACCTTCACTTCGCAGACGAGTCGCTTGAAGGTGAGGGGGTAAAAATCCACTGGTCCAGTTTCCACTACCTCCTTGAGGAGCCGCCAATTCTGTCATGACCACGTAGCCGGGTAGATTCTTGTTTTCGCTACCCAATCCGTAGTTCACCCAAGCACCGACTGCGGGATCGCCCCCGAACCTACTTCCTGTGTTCATGTGGTAGAGGGCCGTCGGATGATTTACCGAATCCGCTTGGCAACCTTTATAGACACAGATCTCGTTAGCAACTTCAGGTTCCCCCATGTGAATGAAGTGTTCGCACATGTCGACCCCATTGTCACCCACTTTGCGAAACTTGTAGGGGCTTCCCACATAAAAACGATTTCCCTGTGTCATTCCTGAAATCTCTTCTCCTTTTTGGGAGAAATTCTTCAGGTGAAGACTGCTGAGTTTCGGTTTGGGATCGAACATGTCGACGTGTGAGGGAGCTCCCTCCATGAACAGCATGATACATGCTTTTGCCTTGGGGCTATGATGCGGCCCGACTGGCTGTCCCCCATCGGGTTCTTCGGCCGCTAATTGCTGGCCAAGCAACGAACTGAAGGCTACGGACCCAAGTGAGGCGCCTAAACCGTAAAGCATTTGACGTCGGTTCAATTCAAATGGATTCATTTTCATTTACCTAAAACTAAAAATCTTATTTGGGTGTTTGAGGTCTGGGATTCGAAAACTCCCGTTTTCAAATCGCGTTTCTTCCAATTAGTACACGTACATAAACTGATTCGAGTTAAACAAAAGCAGGCAGATATCAGCCAGTGCTCTCGTTTTGGCATCAACGTCGGAGGGTTCCAAATCCTTTTCGAACTCTTCGTAAATATCCAGCAATTCCACATACTGAAATGTTTCGCCAGTGAATTCTTCGACCAATGACCGCGTGATCTCGGTCGGATATTCAATCGGACGCGGGTCATTTTTCTCGTGATAGGAGACCATCTCATTGAAGTGGGTTTTCAACTGGTCTAACAGCTTTTTGGAGGGTTGATCTCCGACGGTCAATTTGAATCCCAACTTGATTTGGTCTTCGATGCTATCTGCTTCATTCATCAAACGATTGGCTAAAGCGATTGATCGTTTGGTAACTACTTCGCCATTCATCAAAGCGAAAACCTGAGGTGTCGTGCTCGCCGAGTCACGAACTTCGCAGGATTCGTTGGGATTTGGTTTATCAAGAACTTCCATGAGCGGGTCGCGAAGTCCTCTAACTCGATAGGCATAGATCGAACGACGATTCCTTTGGTCTGCAAATTTTTCCGGCTGGTAGGCCGGAGCAATTGAGAATTGAATCATTCGTGGAGACAAGGCTACTTCGCGATTGATTTCTGGTCGAATCGGCAAGCCGCCCATTTCTAGATTCAACTCACCCGACGCCGCCAGCATCGTGTCGCGAATTTCTTCCGCAGTAAGCCTACGCGGTTGGAAGACTGCCAGATAATCGTTATTGGGATCCGAATTGAGCAAATCTTCAATAGCAGGGTGCTCAGTGGATCGCATGTACGTTTCCGAATTCATGATTTGTCGATGAAGATGTTTGATCGACCAACCGTTATCAACGAAATCCTGAGTCAGCCAATCCAGCAACTTGGGATGAGTCGGTTTGGCTCCTGTAACTCCGAAGTTATTTGGATTTCCAGCGATACCCTTCCCGAAATGGTAATGCCAAATTCGGTTCACAATGGAACGAGTCGCCAATACATTGTCAGGATTGGCAACCCACCGAGCAAACTCCAATCGGCGACCATCCGTTTCGGTCGTGACGCGATACGGATCTTCATCGTTGCCAGATGGTGAACTAACACCAACGCAACTGAGAACACCAGGGGTTACTTCGTCCGACTCGGCGTAAATGCTACCACCGTCGAGAACGAAGTTCTTGTCGTTGTTAGCCATCCTTTTCCGTTGCTTATCGTTAACCGGAGGACGTAAATGGCCGGATTGAATCAAGTAATCACCACCGTTGAAAATACTTTGAGCCAACGGCATAAATCTTTCTTTTCGTCGTTTCCAAATTCGAACATCTTGTTCACGAACTTTGACCTGACCTTCCTCCTCTGAATTCAGGCCGACGAACCGCGGCGGTTTGGGGCTTTTGTCCGAAGCTTGCCTTCGCACTTCCCAAGGCTTGTATTCGAGGCCGCGTTCTTCGTACCATGCTTTTGCGGCATTCTCTCGTTTTTCATACAGGGCAGTTAATTCGTCCTGTGCAAACGTCAGCAATCGTTCAACGTGTTGACGTTGGGTGTCAAATTGACTTTGATTCTCTTCGTCCAAAAACTCGGCCTTCATCTCCGTAGGCTGTGCTTTCCGGAAAGTCGCGTAAATTCGGTAGTAGTCCTTAGTCGGAATCGGGTCAAACTTGTGATCGTGGCA
>JBCCSJ010000102.1:0-15951 GCA_039200505.1 Planctomycetota bacterium
GAAAGAACAACGCTGGCTTTCGCTGTAACGTTATATATGAGCGTGTATTGGCTTGCTAGAATTCTGATCCAATTTTTCTACTTTGATCGGTCGGATTCACCCCAGGGAACATTCTTTGTGTTTGCCGAATTGATTCTTGTGCTGCTATTCGTTTATCTGACTTCCGTTTACGGTTACGCGATGTCGGTAAATTTTTCTTCCTACTAATTACCTGGGTTGGTTGGGCAGCTAAATAGCGAGTCCGGTGGGATGGTCGATAAGTGAACGGATACTTTGTTAATCACTGGAGTTCTTTTTGGATTTGCGGGGTGATCATTTTGATGTCGCCCTTGGTCGAGTATGCAGGTTGGAATCGCAAAAATAAAAAACGATCTCGAATCGCTTGCTGGGCGTGGGTGTTAGCGTCGGTGCTGCTGGTTCATTGGATCAGTCAGCAACAACCAGCCGGCACCCGAATGCTGCTGATCATCGTCGCTTTACTATTGTCGATGAAATCGGTAGTAACTCACGAATATTTTCGAGATCATCCCTCGCGAACTCTCAATTGGATGCAATGGATTGTTTTCTTGGTTGGGTGGCCCGGAATGCGGCCTGGAATCTTTTCCAAATTTCCCGGAAACGTGCGAAGTGATTTTTTGCTGCCCATTCAAAAAGGCACCCTTCGTTTGATCGTTGGGATGGTGGTTTTCGGGCTTGCAGTGCTTGTTTGGAATCTTCAGGCGCCTGCATTTCGTCCGGAAAAGGTGGTCCTTTTGCAGCTAAATCCCATTTCAATGAAGCCAACATCTTTGTTGGCCACTTTGTTGGCAATGGTCGCGTTTAGTTTGATCGTGCACTTTGGCGTGTTCAATTGGCTAACAGGATTTTGGCGAATGTTGGGCGTCAAAACAAATACCTTGTTCGTGGCTCCGTTATTGTCGCGGAGTCTAGCAGAATTCTGGGGGAAACGGTGGAATCTCGCGTTTTCTGAAATGACGACGATCGCAGTTTTTCGGCCTGTGAAAAAAAGATTTGGTCAGAATGTTGCTACCTTCTTGGGATTCGTTTTCTCAGGTGCACTTCACGAATTGGCAATCAGTTTTCCTGTCAACGCGGGTTATGGTTTGCCGATGGCCTATTTCGCAATACATGGATTTGCGATTTATTTCGAGAATCGGTTGCTCATCAATTGTGATTGGTTTCGAACAAACAGACTGCTGGGGATATTTTGGACGGTCACCTGGATCATGTTACCGTTGCCTCTACTCTTTCACGGTCCTTTTTTGCAAGGATGCATTTGGCCGTTGCTTCAGTGGCAGTTAGTGTAGTCGATCCCAAGTTTTTGGCAGACCTGTTTACGCGATGTCTCTTGCAAGTGATCGTAATAGTCGTACATGTCGATCACTTGACAGCCGAGCGATTTTTCGAATGCGGCCAGTGAATCTGGCTTGGCAATTCCCACGTTGCTGACATCTTCGAGTCCGATATTGGAGTTGAAGATATTCGTGGCCGCCGGCCCAAAAAAGTCTTCATAGCGTTGGGGTTTTAGTTGAATCAGGCCAGACTCGACTGCTGATTCAAAAGTGATTCCTGGTGCAGCAGATTCTGATTCGGTTTCAAATTCAAAATACCCGAGTTTCTGCCTCCACAATTCTAGCGGATCTGACGGAAACGGGGCCAAAGCGGAAGTCATGGTTTCGTAGTAATGCTGCGGATAGCCTGGATCTTTTTCCTGAAGTGTGAGCTGCTGTTTTCCCTTCGCGAACATTTGTTCGAATTGAATTCTACCGTTGCGAGTCAGTGCCTGAAGTCTTTCCTCAAATTCAACAAAGGTCTCCTGGTACTCGTGTTCCTCGAAGGTTCCATCTTGCCTGGGGAATTTGAGAATCACTGGAGGTGCTAAACAAGACGTTTGACGTAGAATCACGTCCTTGCCGACAGGACCTTGCCAAACCGGGATCGTTTGAATGCCTCGTCTCTGCATTTCTTCATGAGCTTGAGGGACGGAAGCGACCGATGGTGTCAAATGATTGAAAGCCAATGAGTTGCTGATCAGAACCTGTGCAGCAACTCGGTTGATTCCACGTAATTTTTGATATTCTTCCCAGCTGACTAATGCCTCTTTGGGGCGAATGAAAAGTTGAACACATTTTGCAATAAAAGATTCAGCTTGCTTCGTATCGAAACCACCTTGGGCCTTGCCCGTAGCGATCAATTCTTTCAAAGAGGGGTCAAACAGGTGACGTCGACCGATGATCGATTGGACAAACGGTCGATCCTGCTCAGGGATACATTCCAGTGATAACATCGAGCAAAAAATTCGAAAGCCGTTGCGCTCAAGCTCGTCGACGGTGACAGGGCGAAATGCAGTGCTTTCGACTGAAACTTTTTCGCGCAGGTCGTAATAATTGACAGGCTCTGTTTTAAGCAGAGAAAAAATCTCGCGAATGGTTTGCAATTCTTCGGGACACGCACAACGAATCGCTGCATGCATGATTCGTCCCAAACGGGTGGCGACTTCTTGACCCGCGGCCAAATTAATCGATTCCGCCACACCGATCATATCTTCGTACAGCGGAAGTGCTGTTCGGAAATTAGCCAAAATTTTGGCCACGATTTCGGTTCGAATGTGGCTGGGTTCAACGAGTGTTAGGGACATGGCACGAGTCTTGGTCAAATATTGAAATTGCCGAGTGATTGGGCCGCTCTTAATCCAATGGGAAATGTAGACAAACGAATTGATTGAGATCGGATTGGATCATCATCATTGGAGTCTTTCTCACCCAAATAATTTATTTTTAGAGCTTCCATGGTTAGTGTCTAGGGCGAGCCTGACTGGAAGCCAGGAAAGGATGCAATTCGGTTAAGTCCTCACAGGGAACGTCGCGAATTTTGTCAGACCATGGATTCTGGTTTGGCATTTCGTGGCTGAACAAACGTGATTGACCTGACAGTTTCGAAAACACGGGGGACCGGTTAAGATGTGGCGAGTTGGGTAAGGGCCTTGGATCGAATGGCTAAATTGACTTGGATAGCGAGAATATGGCGGATTCGGAACAATCGAAAAAACCGAAGGTCGGAATCATCATGGGCAGTAAGTCGGATTGGCCGACGATGGAAAATGCATCCAAGATATTAGATGACTTCGGCATTGTGCACGAATGTCGCGTCGTTTCAGCGCATCGAACCCCTCAATGGATGATGGAGTACGCGGCCGGGGCGGTTGATCGGGGGATACAGCTAATCATTGCCGGGGCTGGAGGGGCGGCTCATCTGCCTGGAATGGTCGCTTCGATGACCTGCCTGCCGGTCATCGGTGTACCCGTACAATCTAAAGCACTTAATGGGTTAGATTCCTTGTTGTCCATTGTTCAAATGCCTGGTGGGGTTCCCGTAGCAACGATGGCAATTGGAAATGCTGGAGCTAAGAATGCGGCGTTGATGGCGGCTCGAATTCTGGGTAATCAAGATCCCAACATTCGGGAAAAGGTCGTCAGCTTTATTGAAACTCAGTCGCAGGCGGTTCTGCAGGAGACTGAACTGTGAATTCTGTTCCTGCTATGAAAAAAATTCTTCCCGGTTCGAAAATTGGGATTCTTGGAAGTGGCCAATTGGGTCGGATGATGACGGTTGCCGCCAAACAGATGGGGTATCGGGTCCATGTGTTTTCCAGTGCTGCCGATTCTCCGACCGGTCAATTAGCGGATATGGAAGTGGTCGGCCAGTTAGACGATCTAGATGCGATTTCACGATTCGCGCAGGGCGTGGATGTCATGACGGTGGAAACGGAAAATATCCCCGTCGATACATTGGCAACTGCCGCTGAATTTTGCCCCGCATTTCCTGGGAAAGACGCGTTGCGTGTTTGTCAAAATCGGAATTTTGAGAAACAGTTTTTGCGCGAAAATGGCATCCCGACTTGTGATTTTCAAACGGTTCATTCGGTCGAGGAATTGAAGGCTGCTTGCGAAAGACTGATGCCGTCAATTCTGAAAACGACCCAAGGTGGGTATGACGGAAAAGGTCAGGCGGTCATCCGTTCGACCGAAGACGTGGAATCTGCCTGGAGCGAAATGAAAGGTGGCGAGGCGATCCTTGAACAGATGATTGATTTTGATTTTGAATTTTCAATCGTCGGCGCCAGATCATCGACCGGAGAGGTGACCGCCTATCCTTCGATAAGAAACGAACATTCCGGCGGAATACTTGATATTTCAACTTCACCCAGCGGGCTTTCGGAAGAAGCCGAAGCTGAGGGGCGAGAAATCGTATTTAAAATCATGAACGAACTAAATTCCGTCGGCGTTCTGACCGTCGAATTTTTTTACCGTCGTGGTGATGTGCTGGTTAACGAGATCGCACCTCGTCCTCACAATTCCGGTCACGCCACAATCGAAGGTAATTGGACGAGTCAATTTGAACAACACATTCGAGCGGTATGTGGAATTTCTTTGGGAGCGGTTGATCTGATTTGCACCGTGGCCATGGCAAATGTGATGGGCGATATCTGGAATGACGGGACACCCGATTGGGCAGAAATGCTCAATGATCCACGGACCAAACTCCATCTGTACGGTAAGGAGGCCGCCAAGATCGGTCGCAAAATGGGGCACCTAACTGCGGTAGCGGATACCGTCGAACAGGCCAGAAACTTGGTCGTTGAGGCTAGAAAGCGAATGAAGTGAATTCAGAAATCCGTGCACAATGGTCGTCTTTGCTTCAGTAAGCCTATCTAAAGCTTTATCGTCGTTTACGATTTTGAGGTTTGATCTCAGGGTGGTGTTTGCGATTGAAGATTTGTGGATCAAACGGATCGATAGGAATGAATTTTTGATTCTGTTTGGAAAGGTCAGGAATCTCTTTGGAAATAGACCGAAGTTCTTTCGAATTTTCTTTACCTTTTATAGCCCGTTGAGGCTTGATTGGCTGGATCAAATTTGGCCGGCTATGATTCTTGGGTATCGAACTGAATCCGATTGAAGCGGATGGTTGATTGGCGACTGCCAAAGGTAGGATTCGATTTCCGTCGGCGTCTATGGAATCGTTTTGATGATGCAATCCAATCGAATTGGAGGCGAGATCGTGCTCAGTTTTAACTTCCTGTTGAAATCCGACTGGACGAACGTTGGAATCCAGAATCTCGTCCGTTTGAATCGGGGGTGGGAAATCTGGCAAAGCAGGCAGCGGCCGAAACGTGGAAGAATCAAAGGTTTCCGTTGAGTTCAAATCAGAGACTAAGTTTTTAATTTTGGAATTATGAATCGGTAGCCCATTGATCGGTGTTCTTTTAGTTTGGCCAGTCACTTGTTGGGATTTCGGGTTTTGGGAATCCAACTTCGCCAATTTCTTTTCCGGGGATTTGGGTGATTCCGGTTTCCATTTCGCCTGACGGGCTGTTTGCCGGCGAATCAAGGCATTGAGTTGACGATCCATTGAGGCAAGTTCTTCCGCCGAAATTTCCAATTCTGATATCAGATTCAATTGGTTTTGAGCGAGATCCGTGAGTCGGTGCTTCAGGCACCAATCGAAAATCTGTTTTTGGCCCTTATGATCAGTAGCCCAGGTTTTAGCGCATTTTTCCCAGTAAGCTTCCTCAAGAGAATTGCAAACCATTTCGACACGATCGGCTTGCAGTATGATTCGGCTGCCCTGCAGTGTTTTTACGATCACTTTGTCTGGTACTTCAGAAACTCGACCAGTGAGAATTTCGCCGTTGGCTAGAACAACGACCTGGTTGGCGTGATTGGGGGAAAGAATCCGATTCGCTTGCGCATGGGTGACCCCTGGGAAGATGCTCCCCAGATTCCAAATGATCAAAATCCCAACCAGTATATGGCGCATGCTTCAAACAAGTTCAATTGGATGGCATGATCAGCGACTCCTGAATTCAAAACTTCAGTTATTTTGAGACAAGCCGACCGAAAGTGGAGGGAGGTTAGGGAAACCGTAGATTGTGGTCAAACCCAATCATTCAAACCTAATCGTCGAGCTGGAAGGCAAGGACTGCCTATCAAATTCTTGAAGTTGGCCGAGAAAGTAGATTTCGAGGACAGAGGTTCGTATTAAGGGCGAGAAAGCTTACGCGATAGTAGCGAATTGCCGGGAAATTGACTTTAGATTGTCAAAGTTTCGTGCTTCAAGAATGAGTGTTTGCTAAAAAATCCCAAACAGGAAACCCGCCAGGCACGCTGTCATACAGGCGGCCAACATCCCGCCAAACATTGCTCGCAAACCAAGCTGGGCCAAATCGCTTCGCCGAGATGGAGCCAGGGGACCGATTCCGCCAATCTGGATTCCGATGGCTCCAAAATTCGAAAATCCGCAAAGAGCATAAGTCAAAATGGTTTGTGTTCGCTGCGAAATCGAAGGTGGATCCCCCACTTGGACAACGTAGTTCTCGGATCGAATTTGAACGGCTGACATGTCGAGGTAAGCAACAAATTCGTTGACGACCATTTTTTTTCCCAACAACTCTCCTGCAATCGTACAGTCTCCGGTCTCGATTCCCATAATCCAGGCGAGGGGAAAAAATAGAACGGCGAATAGACCATTGAGAGACCACTGAATATCGAGTGGGATCGATCGAAACAAGTTCAGTCCCCATTGGACCAATTCACCCAGACCGATCACCATCGCATTTAGCATCGCCAAAAGTGCTAAAAAGGCGATCAGCATCGCAGTGATATTGATCGCTAGTTTCACTCCATCGCTGGCTCCGATCGCCGCGGCTTCGATAACATTGGTCGCTTCTTGTTCGGGCGTTTCATCGACAGTCTCCAGTTTCCCCGGTGTTTCGGTTTCTGGCTGAAGGATTTTTGCGATTACCAACGCAGCGGGCGCGGAAATGATCGAAGCGGTTAACAGATGCCCCGCGCTGATTCCCTGGATCACAAAGATGGCCATGAGGCTGCCGCTGATCGTTGAAAAACCACCCACCATCAAAGCGTTCAGTTCGCTTCGAGTCATAGTGGGAACATAGGGTCGAATGACCAGGGGAGCCTCGGTGTGACCGACCAAAACATTGGCTGCTGCCGCCAAGCTTTCCGGACCAGATGTTCCCAGCGTCCGCTGCATGACCCAGGCCATCGCCCGAATCAAGATCTGCATGATGCCAAGGTAATAAAGTACCGACATCAAGGCTGCAAAAAAAATCACCGTTGGTAAAACACCAAATGCGAAAGTGCGTATCAGGACGAGCTGATCGGTTGGAGTTTCTTCCGGGATCCCGTTGGCCTGAAAAACAAATTGAGATCCTTCTTGAACATAATCGTTGATCGCTTGGAAAAACGCATCGACGGCAGCAAACAAAATTCCATTTTCGTATTGGCCCCCCATAGTCCAGCTTTGGGATTGAAACAGCACTAAAGCTAAAAGAAATTGAAGTCCCAGCCCCATCCCGACCAACCGCCAATTCACTTTCGTGCGGTGAGAACTAATGGCCCAGCAGATTCCGATGATGACAACAATTCCCAACAAACTGTTGAGATTAAGAAGGCTCATAGATTCTCCATTTCAAACGCTTGGAAAGCTCCTGAAAGCCCCGGTTTAGTCGTACGTGTTGGCCCTATGATAAGTCTCTCAAACAATTTGTATCAACTAGAAGCCTATCGGTTTTAAGGCCAAAATCCGAGGGCGATTGATATTTGGGTCGTTTAAGACGAGTCGCCAGAATCAGATTCGTGGGGCGGCAATTCATTGTCATCCGCGCCAGTCATTTCTTGGTCATCCGCATCAGAAACTGGCATCGGATTCTGAACCACGGGAATTCCGTTCTCATCCGATTGGAGCGGTGGCAATTGGTAGCTTCGTTTCTCTTCAGCCAGGTAAATCTCATCCAGTTCCGTTTCGTCAACGTTTTGTCGAAGCAATAGATAAACTGCTCCAGCCATGCTCCAGAATAAGCCGTAGATAAACGCAGCGGCGATCGTCTTGATCAAAGCGTTCCAAATTCCAATGAGACTTTTGCCATTGGAAAGAACGTCGGATTCCGGGCTACCCTCGATCGAGGCGATTCGAATGGCATCCATGCGATCCGGATTGGCGATGTTGGCTCCCCAAGACGTCGACCAA
The DNA here is from genome assembly GCA_039200505.1 of Planctomycetota bacterium. Lineage (GTDB taxonomy): Bacteria > Planctomycetota > Planctomycetia > Pirellulales > Pirellulaceae > Mariniblastus. The sequence continues at coordinate 8,050 of JBCCSJ010000102.1, forward strand.
AACGACAATTCAACAACCGTGTTAGTCAGCGTTGCAACAATGGTCCAACAAAATCCACCAAACAGAATCGTCAATAAAAAATAAAAAGCCAAATGAAGCGGACGTTGAATCACATAGGCGTAGGATCGAGTCATTGCATCGAAAGCGTTTTGACCCTCGCAGCCAACGCTGGCAATTACTAATGGAAATCCGAACATCAGTCCGACGATCAAAAAACCGATCAAACCTGAACAGATCAAAATTACAATCCAAAAGAATCCCGCAACGACGACGCCAATGTCGTACCCCATCAAAAGACCTATTAGAAATCCGGGAATGCAGAGACCCGCGATTGCAATGATCGGAACGAAAATGGCTGTCGCCGACGTTAACCAATGATCGAGTCCGTATTCAAATGCATCATCGAGTCCCAGATTTTCGTTTCGAGTCAGTTTCAATAAGGCAACTCGGGAGATCATAAGACCGATCAGTGACCAAACCCCAATCATCCAGGTGATACCGCAGGCAAAATACAGGAAAGGTCGAGCTCCCAAAGAATCCTGAAATATTCGGGTAAAAGGATCGACATAGCGAGAAAAAACCATCCTTGGGCCACTGAAGTAAATTCCGAAGATTTCGATGGATTCTGATCTTTTTGTGATCCCATCAAAAACGCCACGATATGGGCTTCGATTCCGTTCGACGATTTCGCTCAATATGGGATCGTCAGCTACTTCATTGCCGATGATTGCGGTCTCGAACATCAACCATCCCATTGAGCACATTAGCACGCCCAAAAGAGCCAAAACCAACACGGTCAGGCTGGTTGCTGGAGCAAGAGTCCGAAAAATCAGGGTCCACGGAAATAGGTCGCTCCATGAAACCCGTTGAATAATGACACGCTGCTCTGACATGGGTGCTTTGGCTGGGGATGCTTTTTAAGAGTGCTGGGCCCGGATATTGCCGGAAAAATTGAGTCTCCGATTTCTCGCCGCTCAATCGTTTCGCATTATAGATCAGGCCACGATCGACAGAAGTGCGGTTGATTTAATTGTTGGTTAAATAAATTTGTGTTCATCTGGGCTGAGATTCCATAAAAATCAATCTCGCATTAGTCCAGATTTGAGAAGAATCAGGTCCGATTTGCCGATGAACTTTGACAGATTACGCGTGAGATTGACTTCAGTTCGGTTGAATTCGACCAGAGTCAATCAAATCAATGATTTCTCGGGTTTCGCCGATTTGATTCGCAAAATTACGCCTTGTGAGAGCTGGTGGGTGGCGATAAGATTTGAGATTCTTTCAGAGAAATTCCATTTGGAGTTCAATCGTGCCAGGCACAAAATCATACAACGCTCAAAATGATTCGATCGAGCGATCGTGGTGGATCGTCGATGGAGAAGACCAGATTGTCGGTCGAATTGCATCGGACATTGCGATGGTGTTGATGGGTAAACATCGCCCTAATTACACCCCTCACGTTGATACCGGCGATTTTGTTATTTTGACTAACTGCGACAAAGTGAAGTTTACCGGAAACAAGCTTAGTCAGAAAACCTACACTTGGTACACTGGCTACACCGGACTTCGAACCGAAACTGCTGGCACACGATTGGAGCGTAAACCTGAAAAGGTCATGCGTGATGCTGTTCGGCGGATGCTCCCTAAAAACAAATTGGGGCGTCAGATGTTAGCCAAGCTGAAAATTTACGAAGGTGCTGAGCACCCCCACCAAGCCCAAGACCCAAAGCCGCTGACAGGTGGCCGAACGCTCAAGTAAACATTAGCAATCAGAAAAAGAATCATGGCAAAAGTAGATCAAAAGACTAGCGAATCTTTGGGCACTGGAAGAAGAAAATCATCTGTGGCCCGAGTTCGGATTAAAGCGGGTTCGGGAACAGTCGTGGTGAACGGCAAGCCGATGAATGATTTTTTCCCATTGGTGGCTGACCAACGAGCCATCACCGATACTCTTGGAGCCGTTGGTGTTGGTGATTCGGTGGATGTAAGAATTTCTGTTAATGGCGGCGGTACGACAGGTCAATCGGGAGCCTGCAAAATGGGCATCGCCCGTGCATTGGTCAACTATGACACCGAAAATTTTTCAATCCTGCGAGACGGTGGTTTCCTGACTCGAGATTCTCGAATGAAGGAAAGAAAGAAGTGTGGTCTACACGGAGCCCGACGAGGAACTCAGTTCTCGAAGCGTTAAAAACCGCGGCCGATTTCTGCTCAAATCGGTATTTAAGCACGTCGAAATCAATACAAGTGCCTTCCCTCTCAGGAAGGCCTTTTTTTTGCGCAATCGGAATCGACGAATCACCGTTTGAATCGGTTTTAGCAGACTACCACGTAAGTTGCCTGCTTTTAATGTTTTGTTCATCAGCTTGATCAATCACTTGCTCGTCGGCTTTTTGCTTTTTTTAAAAGGGAGTGCATCCGGCGATCCGCCGCAACGGTTTAAGCGGCTTGTTTTGGACAACAAACAGATCGCCTCGCCCAAGGTGATGAACCAAAAAAGAAAATGGCACACTGGGCGCACCAGTTATATTAAACGCCATGTAAGACCGACCGCCAATCAAATCGACTTGGACGGCGAGCAAATGCTACGACGGAACCTTAGGATTCGATTTTCAATACGTGCGAATGTGATTTGTATTTGGACGACACACCATCCGAATCGGGCGATTGGGTCACTTCGCCGATCACTGCCGAGTCCACGAATCCATGGTCCATCAAGAAATTCAATACGTCGGATGATTTTGATTTAGGAACTCCAAGCAATAGCCCCCCTCCCGTCTGTGGGTCAAAAAGGCTCGCTAATTCAGGCGACAGAGTGTCGGCACCCGTGATGCGGACTTTACCAGCCACCAAACGGTTGTCGGGAGCTAATGTGCTTTCGATTCCGTTTTGAACCAAATCCTGACAGGCGGGAAGCAACGGAATTCGTCCCATCGATAATGTAGCCGATTTGCCGCTTGCGACCATCATTTCGGCCAAGTGACCCGCTAGCCCGAATCCAGTCACATCGGTCGCTGCGGTGACCTGAAAATCCTGAATCAATTTCAAGACGATTTGATTGCTTTGGGTCATCGCATCAATAAGGGACTTGTAGGCAAGTCCGGGGAGTTTGCCCTGCATGAGACCGGCCAGTAGGATTCCGGTTCCCAGCGGTTTGGAAAGTATTAGGTCGTCACCAACATGAAGCATCCCTTTCGTTATCGGTTCAACGACTTGTTCTCCCAGAATGGTATATCCGATGGTCAGTCTCGGGCCTTCGATCGAATGGCCACCGACGATTGTCGCGCCCATTTTTTTCAATTCATCGACACTGCCAGCCATCAATTCACGCATGACTTGTAGTTGAGCCCTAGGGTGCCCCAGTGGAAGCTGAACAACGGCAAGTGCGGCTGTCGGCTGAGCCCCCATCACGAAACAATCACTGGCTGAATTGAGCAACGCGATTCGGCCGACCAAATAAGGGTCATCGAATGGACTGGCAAAAAAATCGGTGGTTGCAGTTACTCGATTGTTATAAGTCTTGATCACTGCTGCGTCGTCTGGATTAGACAACCCGATCACAACATCCTGATGTTCGGGGACGTCAAGTTCTTGAATCACTTGAGACAAAAGCTGGCTACCAATTTTTCCCCCGCATCCAAGGCAGCGCATCGATTCTTCGGGAATGATCGGTTCCGGTTTCATTTCCATCAATGAATAGTCTTGGTACATTCGCATAAATTTGACATCAATCCGGTCCTTTAGCCACCAGCACCAGCGACCCGCAAAACTTCGATTTTTGTACTCTGCGATCGCGTTCCCGTCAGCCAAATTGATCAGTTTCAAGAAACCGGTTTGCGGAACGTAGTTGACCGGTGATCTGCCGAGAATCATTCGACGAATGTTATCCCAAAGAACGGGTCCCTGCCGCACTGCATAAACACCCGCTTTGACCAAAGGGGACGATTCGATGGTCCCGGTGTCTCCGACGGCAAAAATGTTGGGATTGGTTTTGGTTTGAAGAGTGCTTTCGGTAAGAAGAAAACCTTTTGAGTCCGTTTGCATTGCAAACTTGGAAAGAGTTTCCGGTGCCACAGCGCTGGTTGCCCAAATGATCGCATCGGCCGGTAGATCGTTTCCGTTCTTTAAAGTAACACACTTTTCTGAAATCTCGGCAACCCGAGATCCGGCGTGAATTCCGATCCCCTTGGATGTTAGTTTTTGCGAAACAAGGGCTTGGGTCGATTCGAGAAGCCCAGTGCCCATCTGCTGACTTCCAGTCAAGATATCGATATCAACGTCAAAATGGATGCCTACGCTGGCCGGGTCATTCTGAATTCGATTTTTCAAGGCAAACGCGATTTCGAGGCTGCCAATACCACCTCCCACCACCATAATCTTTGCGGCACGTTTTTCGCGGTCCACAATTTCGGATACGTTTTCCATTCGCGATTTGAGTCGCCCAAGAAACGTTTGCATCGGTTTTACGGCAACTAAAGCTTCTGGGGACTGGATATTTACACCCTGAAACGTTGGCCGGGAACCAATTCCAATGGAAAGCAGATCGAAGGCGAGTTTAGGACGGTCTAGAAAATGGATTTCGTTACTCTCGTGATCGATCCCGGTCACTTCGCTCAAAATCAGTCGAGCACCGGCCGATGCACATAATCGGACTAGGTCGATATGCATTTGGTCTAAGCTATATTGACCTGCCAAGACTCCCGGCATCATTCCGGAATAAGTGGCTATCGGAAAGTTGGAGATGCATACCAGTTGAGCATTTTCAACGGGCTTCATTTTCCACATTCGAAGTACATGGGCATTGGTGTGGCCCACGCCCAACAGTACAACCGTATTCCTACCAAGTTTTTTGTGCATCCCAAAGCGTCCGCAAATGCAGTTTCAATCAAAATTTTCGATCTCCAGCACGGTATGGCAAAAGCACCGCGATACAATCGAAAATTGGCTAAGATTTCAGATTAGTCGAGATGGCCTAAGCGGGACAGTGGAGCCAGGGTCGAATTCAGAACCAGGCGTCGCAAACTCGATATTGAAGAGGAAAAATCGAATCGCGGGTTGGCAAACTTACGTTGAAACTTTTTTGGTCTTTGTCATTTTTGCCCTGTTCGCCGGCCAACTTCCTCCGGACGTGAACGAGTCGCATTATCTCACCAAGGCAAAATATTTTTGGAATTCACAATGGTGTCAGGGTGATATCTTTCTATCGTCTTCCTTTTCCCACTGGCTTTTTTATTTTTCATTGGGATGGATGACCCGTTGGATGACGCTGGAATCTTATGCGTGGGTAGGGCGAATCGTCACTTGGTTGTTCATCGCTTTTGGATGGCGAAAACTCTGCTATACCATTTTTCAAAAGCAATGGATTAGCATCCTGGCGGCGGCATTCTTTCTTTTGCTTAACGATCGTTTTCACTTGGCTGGGGAATGGGTCGTTGGAGGATTCGAAGCAAAAGGTTTAGCGTACGGCTTTGTCCTGTTGGCGATGACCAAGATCTTGGTCCAGCATTGGTCGTTGGCTTGGATCTACCTCGGATTAGCGTCTGCATTTCATGTGCTGGTAGGAGGATGGGCTACTCTGGCGGCACTTTTTACCTGGTTCTTGGTGAACAATGCTCAGGTCGAAAAAGATCGGCCCCGAGGGTGGTCAACTTGGGCAAATCATTTCAGAGATTCAATTGCTAAACAGTTCGTTTGGTTGGTCATGGGTGGAACGATCGCACTGATCGGTGTTTTACCTCCGCTGTTGGCTGATCAGTCTGCGGATCGGGCAACCAATGAATTGACACAACAGATTTACGTTAACCACCGAATTGCCCATCACCTTACTTTCAGCGCTTTTCCAACGATCCATGTGGCCCGATTCGGATTGCTAGTGTTGGCATGGGCTTTTTTATTGAGGGGCATCCAAAAGCGATCGATACCTGGGGGGCAATTCATTCGGATCTTCTACTTGTTCACCTTCGGTACACTGCTGATTTCATTCGCGGGTTTGGTGCTAAGCGGACTTGCAGAACAAAAAAGTTCGGATTACGCATTGTTCTGCAACAATTTACTGAGATTCTATTGGTTCCGTCTATCTGATTTTGCGGTCCCCGCTTGTTTAAGCATTACAGGATGTTGGTTGATCGGAAATTGGTGGGAAGGCGATGCTAGAGCCAGCCAAAGGATAGCGGGTGGATTGGTTGCGTTTGTCCTGATGCTTGCGTTTGCCGCATTGGTTCAACAGCGGCATGCTGATCCAAGGCCGCGGGCTGACCAACGGTCCCTGCCAAGCTATTTAGATTCTGGGCGAACGATGGCAACTTTTCGTAATTGGAAGAAAGTCTGTTTCTGGATCAAAGAGAATACCCCTAGTGATGCTGCATTTATAACGCCAGACTCGCAACAAACTTTCAAATGGTACGCTCAACGAAAAGAAGTTGTTTGCTGGAAAGATATCCCCCAGGATCCCGCCGGAATTTTAGAATGGAAGCATAGGTTAAATCAGCTATACGAGCCGCAACGTCGTTACGATGCCGGGTTGATGTCTTACGACGATCAACAGCTCAAAGCGATCGGGCGAGCTTTTGGTGCGGACTACCTTTTGATTCCACAGCGTCACCTGGAACTCGCCACGACAGCTACTGATTTGCAACAGGTTTATCCCGAGGATGTTCACAGCCGTTCGACTTATGTTGTTCTTAAACTTGATTGATTGATTAGTTTTCGATTTGGCTGTCTTTGCAATTGGCTGGCAAGACTGAAAGAACGTAATGCCGATTCCCTTTCAAAACCGCCGGTGTTCATCGCTAAAACGTTGCTCTCACGTTCGGTTTGGCAACGGAACGCCGACGAACTCGTTAAACTTTTATCAGTTCTTTTTTCGAGGTCGGGGCACCTTGGTTTTTTTTCGTCTTCGACCTCGACGCCCTTTTTCTTTTGGTTTAGCATCGATCTCTTCCAAGGGCTGACCGATATTATCTTGAAGCAGCTTGATCCGATCTCTCAAAATGCCCGCTTTCTCGAATTCGAGGTCTTCCGCGGCTTGCAACATTTCGGACCGCAACTCGTCAATGTACTCTTCTGTGATCAGGACCGTTTCTTTCGTCCGACTTGCGGCGGCTGTTTTTTCGCGGTGATCCTCCATATCTCGTTCAATGCCCGAATTGATCGGCTTGGTGACTGATCGGGGAGTGATCCCATGTTCCTCGTTGTAGGCTTCCTGAATTGCGCGACGTCGAGCGGTTTCCTGGATCGCGTTCTTCATCGCCTCGGTCACTTTGTCGCCATACAGAATCACTTTCGCACGAACATTTCGAGCCGATCGGCCAATGGTTTGAATCAATGAACGCACATTGAGTAAGAAGCCTTCTTTGTCCGCATCCAGGATGGCTACGAGTGATACTTCGGGCAAGTCTAATCCTTCTCGGAGCAAATTGACGCCTACGAGCACATCAAAAACGCCCAAGCGTAGATCTCGCAGAATTTCTACACGTTCGAGAGTCTTGACATCTGAATGAATATAACGACACCTAACACCTGCCCGATCTACGTACTTAGTCAGTTCTTCAGCCATACGTTTGGTCAGCGTCGTGACGAGCACGCGCTCCTGGCGTTGTACGCGCTGGTTGATTTCCTCCAGCAGGTCATCGATTTGATGAATGCTAGGCCGAACATCAATCTCGGGATCCAACAGACCCGTAGGCCGAATAACCTGCTCTACCACCACACCATCAGACTGTCGAAGCTCATAATCTGCCGGAGTGGCACTCACAAAGATTACTTGTTTGACCAGAGACTCGAATTCATTGAAGCTAAGCGGGCGGTTGTCAATAGCGGCAGGCAGCCGAAAAGCATGATCCACTAGGTTGATCTTACGCGCGCGGTCACCTCCCCACATGGCCCGTACCTGGGGAATGGTCA
>JBCCSJ010000103.1:0-15870 GCA_039200505.1 Planctomycetota bacterium
CTTCCTGAAGCCCAGTTGGACCGATTCATGTTCAAACTGATTGCCGGCGACCCTTCTGAAAAACAGGAAGCCGAAATTTTGAGCATGCACGGTGGGCAAATCGATCTTGAACAGAAATTAAAAGACGAAGTGTTACAGGTAACCGAGCCTGGTGAAATCGTTGAAATCACTCAGCAAAATGCCTCAGTGACCGTCGATTCATCGCTGACAAACTATATCAACCAAATTGTGCGGCTGACTCGAAAGTGGCCCTCGTTTTACATGGGTGCTTCTCCGCGAGCCGGGATTAGTTTGATGCAGGGGGTAAGAACGATGGCCGCCTTCATGGGGCGAGACTACGCGGTCCCAGATGACGTGATCCAAATTGCCCTTCCAGTTTTGCGGCACCGTGTCCTTTTAACCGCCGAAGCTGAAGTCGAAGGGCAGAGCGTTGATGATGTCTTGATGGATCTAGTCCGAACGATTGAAGTTCCTCGAATCAAGTAAGGCAAATTCGACACAGTGAAGCTTTCAACTTTTGAGACTATTTTTGATTTTCTGATTCAGTCGCCGATCGTGATGTTGTTCATCCTTTCGACGCCATTGTGGATCATTGCTGGAAAGTTTGATCGCTTTCCAACCAAGCGTTTGTTATATTTGCTGTTAGTACCGATCGTTGTGTCGCTGGTTGGAATTCAGAATCCATTCGGCAAAGATTCGATTTCTGGTTCCGCGTTCATCGATGGGTTGCTCTTTGTTCTGATCGCGCTGGATATTGTTGTTTTGCTGCTGGCAATCGTCGACAGTTTTTTGATTGTCACCAAGAGCAGCTTTGTGGCGGATCGAAATGTTCAACACATCGCGTCGCAAGGGAAGCGTCAGGAAGTCGAAATTGAACTGACCAATCGTTCGGCACAGTCTTGTAAAATTTCAATCTGTGACGATCTGCCGAACAACGTAGAAGCGTTTCCGGTGAAGTTCGACGACATCAGGCTAGAGGGACTTAGCAAGACTGCCTTTGTTTACGATTGGCAAAGCAAAAAACGAGGGATGGTGGATCTGGAATGGGTGTATTTAAAGGTTTCCAGTTTCATGGGTTTTTGGAATGCGTATTATCGGATCCCGTGCCAATCCAGGATTCATGTTTACCCTGACTTAAAACAGATCACGGAATATGATTTGCTGGCACGAAAGAACCGATTGAATCTGATGGGTATGAGAAGATCAAGAAAGATCGGTCAAGACAACGATTTTGAACGGCTACGCGACTATACCCAGGATGACCATTTCAAGCATATTGACTGGAGATCGACGGCTCGTCGACAAAAATTGACAGTTCGTGAATTTCAAGCCAATCAAAGTCAGCGGGTTATTTTTGTCGTTGATAGTGGTCGAATGATGACAAGTGATTCTGACGGAGTTTCACTTTTCGATCACGCGATTAATTCCATGCTCATGTTAAGTTACATCGCACTTCGGCAAGGCGATTCAGTCGGCTTGATAACTTTCAGCAATGGAATCCATAGTTATACCGCTCCCAAACCTGGTGCGGGGCACATCAATAAATTGCTTCACGTATCTTGCCAACAGCAAGTGGGATTTGTGGAATCGAGATTTGATGAAGCTTTTTTACATTTACGAAAACACTGCCCAAAAAGATCTCTGGTTGTGTTGATGACGAATATCATCGACGAAATCAATTCCTTTGAAATTCAAAAATACATGGGAATGCTCTCCAAACGCCACCTACCGTTGGCAGTTTTTCTTCGTGATTACGAGTTGTTTTCGCCAATGGATGAGTTTAATGGAACCACCTCACCCACCGATGATCTGATTTTTGAAACCGCTGCGTCAGTAGAGATTCTTTCTTGGCGGCAGCAACTGTTGGCCGACTTGAGACACCAGGGAATTTTGACTCTGGACGTGTTTCCTGAAAAACTGACCGCGGACCTAGTGAATCGCTATCTTGAGATCAAGGCTCGCCAACTGCTCTGATTTTCCAGCAGTGATCACCTACCTGAATTGTGTTGAATCGACCGAGGGCTTCGAAATCAACCACCAACCTCCGATCGTATTGCGATGGAATGAAAAATTGAGATCTGGCCATCGAACCTGGTTTCTCGCATCGCTTGAACCGAGTGGGCAGTATTGGGGTTACGTCCATATCAGGACGGAAGAAACTCGCGAAAATCGTTCCTTCGTTGGACAACTTGACGAGTTAAAATACCGAAATGTGATTTCACTCATTAGTGAACTACCTTCGCAAAATGATCCTAATGGTGAAGGACCCATCGATGGTCTGATAGGTTTCGGGACCCGCTCTCAATTTGAAACGTTGATGCATTATCGAGAAGGGATTACCCATTCCCAATCGTTTTTGTCGATAATCTCAATCTTGTTGCCCGAAATGAAACTCGCGGCGGAATTGACCGGATCCGACGCTATCTAAATTGCCCTATTCAGGCGTCAATGGCATTTTGAGAATACTTTGCCTTCAATTGCCAGCTTTTGGCCGAATCGATCAAGTTAGTGAAATCTTGAGCTTATGGTTTGGCAGTTTGTCGATTAGCCGTAAAATGTGCGGTTCTTAAATTGGGAACTGATTGGGAATCGCACGCAAAATGCCAGCTTCGGACATCATCGTTAAAGGTGCCCGCGAACATAATCTTCGCGACGTAAATCTCGTTTTGCCACGCAATCAGTTAATTTGCCTTACAGGTGTCAGCGGTAGCGGTAAAAGTTCGTTTGCGTTTGACACTGTTTTTGCAGAAGGACAACGCCGCTACGTCGAAAGTCTTTCCAGTTTCGCAAGACAGTTCTTGGGCCAGATGCCCAAACCGGATGTGGATCTAATCTCCGGCCTGAGCCCCTCAATTTCGATCTCCCAAAAATCGTCCGGAAATAACCCGCGCAGTACCGTGGGAACGATCACCGAAATTTACGATTTTCTGAGGGTGCTTTACGCTCGAGTTGGTCAAGGATTCTGCCCCAAGTGTGACACACCGATTTCGGCACAGACCCGAGACCAAATCATTGGCAGTATTCTTCAATTTGAATCCGGAACCAGCTACTCGGTTTTAGCTCCAGTGGTTCGTCAACAGAAGGGCGAGCACCGAGATTTGTTTGTTGAGTTGTTGAAAAAAGGATTCGTCCGAGCCAGGGTCGACGGAAAAATCACAAACCTCGGGGGAGAAATTAATCTTGATCGAACGCGGCGGCACAACATCGAAGTGGTGATCGATCGATTAGTGGCCGGAGAAGGGATTCGGACTCGTTTGGCCGAATCTGTGGAATCCGCATTAAAGATTGGCAAGGGCACTTTGGTTATCGCGTTCGACGAAAACGAAAACAAAGATTCTCAACCCATCGCTGATCCTGACCTGCCAGAACAGAGCGAACCGAAGAACGCCTCGAAAACCAAGTCTCGGCGCAAAAGGACCGCTAAAGTCAACAAATCAAACGACCGGGTTTTTTCTGCAGACTACGCGTGTGCGGCTTGCGGCATCAGTTTCTCTGCTCCTACGCCTCAAATGTTCAGCTTCAATAGTCCGCAAGGAATGTGTCCATCCTGCGACGGGCTCGGTGAAGTTTTCACCTTTGATCGTGATTTGTTGGTTGCTGACCCCGCCAAGTCCTTCCAACAAGGTTGTTTCGAGCTGTTAGGGAAATGGAAAGACCTGGGGCGGTGGAAGCGGCATATTTACCAAGGAGTCGCGGATACGGTTGAAAGGGAGATGGAACTTGAACCTGGGACCTTACTGGAAACAGCTTGGGAAGAATTGACTGAAGAACAACAGGATCTTTGGTTGTACGGAACCGGCGACCTTCACATCACTTTTACCTGGAGAGGTGGTAGCTCTCCGATGAAATATGGAGGCAAATTTGACGGCATCGTATCGGAACTGGACGAAAAATATCGAAACACCAGCGGGGCCAGCAAGATTCGCAAGCTAGAGCAATACATGGCTCAGATCTATTGTGTCGAGTGCGAAGGCGATCGTCTCAATCCGCAGGCACGTCATTTTAAATTGGAAACCACCAGTCCGAAGTTTTCCGACAAGCCCACTCTATCTCTTCCCGAAATTTGTTCGCTTTCGATTGCTGACGCTCACGATTTCTTTTCAGGTCTGGCACTTGATCCCGTCCGCCAATTCGTCGCGACCGAACCGCTCAAAGAGATTAGAGCCCGACTCGGGTTCTTGCTGAATGTTGGATTGGATTACTTAATGCTCAATCGGACGGCCCCCACTTTGTCGGGTGGCGAGAGCCAACGTATCCGATTAGCTGGGCAAATCGGAGCCGGGTTGGTCGGCGTTTTATATATTCTTGACGAACCTTCGATCGGCCTCCATTCGCGAGACAATGATCGGCTTGTCAGCACACTTCAAAAACTTCGCGATCTTGGAAACACCGTTGTCGTGGTCGAACACGACGAAGACACTATGCGGGCAGCGGATTATCTGATCGATTTCGGCCCCGGTCCTGGAGTTCGAGGTGGAGAAGTCGTTGTCGAAGGTCATCCCGCCGAAATCATTAAATCCCGCAAAAGCTTAACGGCCAAATATCTGTCCGGAAACCTCAAGATTGAAATCCCGGAAAAGCGAAGGGAATTCGACCCTGATCGAGTCTTTCGCGTCGTCGGGGCAACTCATAACAACCTGAAGGATGTGACCGTTGAAATTCCGCTGGGCAAATTTGTTTGTGTGACAGGGGTGAGCGGCAGCGGAAAAAGCTCTCTCGTCAACGACATTGTCAAAGAGGAACTGAGAGAAGTTCTCAACGGAGGTATCAGCGAAGCGGGAGAGTTTAAAGAGCTACAAGGCGTCGATTTGATGGACAAAATGATTGCCATCGACCAGTCGCCGATCGGGCGCACACCACGGTCCAACCCCGGAACCTATATCAAACTATTTGATGAAATTCGCAAGCTTTACACCCAATTACCCGAGGCGAAAACAAGAGGCTATGCGCCTGGAAGGTTCAGCTTTAACGTCAAAGGAGGACGCTGCGAGGCTTGCGAAGGTAACGGATCCAATAAACTGGAAATGGATTTTCTGGCCGATGTTTGGGTAACCTGCCCTGTGTGTGAAGGGAAACGATTTAACCGCGAAACTCTGCAAATCAAATATCGGGAAAAGTCGATCGCTGATGTTCTGGAGATGGACATCGAAGAGGCAATGAAATTCTTCGAGAACATACCCAAAATTCTTAACAAATTGGAAACCCTCCATGCGGTAGGGCTCGACTATTTGAAAATTGGCCAGCCTTCACCAACGCTATCCGGTGGCGAGGCCCAACGAATTAAGTTGGCTCGCGAACTGGTCAAAAGAAGCACCGGAAAGACTCTTTATTTACTCGACGAACCAACCACCGGTTTGCATTTTGCAGACATTTCTTTGCTGTTAAAAGTTCTGCAAAATTTTGTCGATGCCGGAAACACTGTTTTGGTGGTCGAACACAATCTGGACGTGATCAAAACCGCGGACTGGATTATCGACATCGGCCCCGAGGGTGGTTCTGGAGGTGGGACAGTCGTTGTCGCGGGCACTCCAGAGGATGTTGCGGCATGTCCCGATTCTTACACCGGGAAAGCTTTGAAACGGGTGCTTTCGGATCGGCCTCAGTTGATCAAACCACCAGCCAAAAAGAAAAAAGCTCCGGTTCAGGCTAAGCATATTAAAGTGAGAGGGGCCGAACAACACAGCCTACGATCGATCGATCTCGATATACCTAGAGATCAAATGACGGTTTTTTCGGGCCCTAGCGGTTCCGGCAAAAGCTCGATGGCGATGGATACCATTTATGCTGAGGGGCAAAGAAGGTACGTTGAAAGCTTGAGTTCCTACGCTCGACAATTTGTAAATCAACTTGAAAAACCGAAAGTTGAACAGATCGAGGGACTTTCGCCGGCTATCGCAATCGAACAAAAGAATCTTGGTTCCACCCCACGCAGCACAGTCGGAACTGTCACCGAAGTTTACGACTACCTCCGAATTCTAATGGCTCGCTTGGGCACATCGTACTGTCCTGATTGCGATTGCGAAATTGGAACCCAGACCAGCGACGATATTGTTGACAAAATCCTTCAGTACGATGAGGGCCGCAAGTTACTTTTGCTGGCTCCAATTTCGCTCGATAATAATCAGACCTACGAACAACTATGGGAAGAAATTCGTGGGAACGGTTTTGTTCGAGTTCGAATCGACAACGTGACGTTTGGGCTTGATGAAGTCCCAGTACTGAATCGGCGTTCCCGACACTCAATTGAGATTGTTGTCGATCGAATTCAAGTTAAGGCAGCGTCCCGATCGAGAATCGCAGACAGCGTCGAGGCGACACTTTCGATTGGGAAAGGAGTCTTGAACGTTGCCGAGCCTATCGACGATGTGGCTGAAGAGCATTGGAAAGTCATTAAACATAGCCAGCACCTTTCCTGTTCTCAGTGTGGTCGCAGTTTCGACCGGCTGTCACCACACAATTTCTCTTTCAATAGCCAGCTAGGGTGGTGCCCCGACTGTGAGGGGATCGGGACGCAAACTGGTGCCAACCCGGTTGCGGTCATGAACGACGCTGAATTGTCACTCGAGGAAGGTGCGATTTCATTATGGCCCGACATAAAGTCACCGCTCTCGCAAGCGATGCTTAAGGCCTGGACGGGTAAACTCGGAATCCCTGCTGATGTGCCCTTCAATCAGCTGGATGCAAGACAACGTCGGACTGTCTTCTACGGGACCGGAGAGCGATGGTTCGACGCCAAAGATGCCAACGACAGAATCGTATTAAGTTTTCAGTACAAAGGCGTCTATCCGACGATGGAGGAAGCGTCCCGACTTTCGGCAACCTTAAGACAGAAAATGTCAGTCTTAATTGGTGAGGTTGAGTGTGGGTGTTGCGGTGGTAGCCGTCTGCGGGATGACGCTGCAGCGATGCGGTTCCGTGAAATGACGATCGACCGGATTTGTCGACAACCGCTCGGAGCATTGGCAACCACCATCAAGAAATGGAAGCTCAATACGCGCGAGAAAAAGATTGCCGGGGAACTGATCCGAGAGATCAAAAATCGGATCACGTTCCTCAATGATGTGGGGCTACAATACATTACCCTTAACCGAACCGCCGCATCGCTATCCAACGGAGAAGCCCAGCGAATTCGTTTGGCCAGCCAATTAGGGAGTGGTCTGTGCGGAGTCCTCTATGTACTCGATGAACCTACGATTGGGTTGCATCCCCGCGACAACACTAGGTTGCTTTCTGCTCTGCATCGATTGCGAGATCTCGGCAACACCATGATCGTTGTTGAGCATGACAAAGAAGTGATTGAAAATAGTGATGCCATCTGCGACTTTGGCCCGAAGGCTGGAACCGGTGGTGGAAACGTGGTCGCACAAGGTAAGCCGAGTGCTGTCAGTAAGAATCGTAAGTCGGTCACCGGGCCCTATCTGAGTGGTAAAAAAGGATTGGCGATTCCATTGAATCGACGGCCCGCCTTATCGGTCGAATCCCAGATTGAGCAACTGGCCCGAATTTCAGACTTTGAGAAAAAGGGCAAAAAAAAGAAAGCCTCGAAAAAGAAAGCCAAATCCGACTTGGTCGACCCAAGCATGATCGCATTGCCGTCTACATTGGACGTTGTCGGAGCACGCCACAACAACCTAAAAGATATCGAAGTCAAGTTTCCGTTGGAAACCTTGACCGTGGTGACGGGTCCTAGTGGTTGCGGCAAAAGCTCTTTGATCAATGATATTTTGTATAAGGCTTTGGCCCGTCGACTGCACCGTTCCTCTCAATCGCCCGGTCAGCACAAAGGAATTCGGGGATTAGAGTATATCAATAAAGTGATTCGAGTTGACCAAACGCCCTTGGGAAATTCGCCGTCGTCAAATCCTGCGACTTACACCGGAGTTTTTGATCGGATTCGGGAGTTATTTTCACATCTTCCCGATTCCAAAATTCGAGGCTACACCGCGCGTCGATTCAGTTTCAACGTTCCCGGTGGTCGATGCGAAGAATGCTTCGGAAACGGCCAGATATGCATCGAAATGCACTTTTTGCCGGACGTGTGGGTGCCTTGTGAGGCTTGCCAGGGGCGTCGCTACAACGAAGAAACTCTGGCGGTCCGCTATCGGGACAAAAGCATCGACGATGTCTTGAAAATGTCCTGCGGAGAAGCAGTCGAATTGTTCCACAACATACCCAAAATTCGACGAATCCTGAAAACACTTTGCGATGTTGGATTGGATTACGTGACGCTCGGTCAGAGTGCACCTACGCTATCCGGGGGAGAAGCTCAGCGAGTCAAACTTTCCGCAGAATTAGCCCGGCCTGACACAGGTCGAACGCTATATCTTTTGGATGAACCTACGACAGGCTTGCATTTTGAGGATCTCAAAAAGCTGCTGGAAGTCATTCAGCGCTTAGTTGATGTTGGTAACACCGTCGTCCTTATCGAACATAATCTGGACATCATTAAAGCGGCGGATTGGGTCATTGATCTTGGGCCTGAAGCGGGTTCGGGGGGCGGTCAAATTGTGACCCAAGGAACCCCCGAAATGATCGTTGATTACGCCAATAAAGCGAAAGCCGCTGCCAGCAAAACCGGCAAAAGTAAAGCAGGTTTACCTAGAAGTTGGACAGGAGAGGCACTAACGCCCGTTTTGGCGGAAGCGAATTACAGCATTCGCAAAATCTACGATCCAGCCACTGAAGATCGGTGGAGAAAAGATGACATGGAAATCGAAGAAGTCGGAAAATCCGCCAAGATGCCTTGGGAATCCGACGGGCGACGCTGGCATACCCAGGACCGCGTGAGTCGAGGAGGAGAACTTTGCCAATGGGATGGCGAAATTCTGGCAAGAGTGGTCGACAAGATTCAGGAATTCGATGGGTTTGGTGAAACCAATTGGAATGACATGGGCGTCGTTGAAATCACCGGCACCAAAAAAAGTCAGGGTTGGTTCTTTCATGCACTCACCAACGATGTCTGGTTTCTGAAAATGAAGTTCAGAGTCCGGCCCCGCGCTTTCCAAAGAGATACTCTTGTCGAACAAATTCCGCTGTTACGAGCCAACGATCTGGAAGACATTCCGGTTTACGGAAATGCACCGCGGGTCAAACTAATCAACACGAAGACTTCCTGGCAGGAGATCGAAATCAAAGTGAACAATTTGATGGAAATCGATATCCCCGGATTTTGGAATTTTCTGGACGATGCTATCGCCAGTTTCCAGGACAAAATGAATCGAAAAGAGCTAAACCTTGAAAATGAAACTCCGTGGGCAAAACTGGGGCCCAAGTGGCACCTTATGCGAAAAGGATTTGCTGCGGGAAAAGATATTTTATGGGAACCGGAAATACTCGAAAAATTGAAGGATGTGATTGAGCAATTGGCTCCGCAAGGTAAATTCACTTGGGACAATAAGCAAGTTGTTCACGTACACTTACCCGAACAAAAAGAACCCTGGGTCAGCATACAAACGAAAAAAACGGATGGACTGTGGGTACAAGTGTCGGGCCCTCGAGACAGCGTTACTGCAGGTCGAGTAGCCGATCTTGGTGAAGAACCGACTGTCAAAAACAAAGATGGTTTGGACGTGGTGAAAATCAAAATCACAGATTTGGCCCAAGTTTCCAATTCTCAATTTCTTGAATTTCTGGAAGAACACGCCCAAGCCGTTGCCGAGTCGGAGTAATTAAACATGAGCAATTCTATCGTTGCCCAAATACCAAAAAACTTACTTTTTCGATATCGCATTCCATGCTATTCGAAAGAGTTAAAGTCAACCTCCAAATTTTCGCTCGACTTGGAATACACCCTTCCGCATTTTGGCATGTTCGAATCGCAAAGGAAATTTGCCGACGTCAGAATTGCGTGGACTCCTAAAGGGCTCGCCTTAGAAGTTATCGTGGAACAGAAAAAGAACTCGCTATGGTGTAAAGAATCCCAACTGTTGGAAAGTGACGGGATTCAGATCTGGGTTGACACTCGAAACACTCATAACGTCCATCGTGCATCCAAGTTTTGCCATTGGTTTCTCATTTTGCCATCCGGAGGCGGAGGACGGGGCGACAAGCCAATCGCTTCGATGCTTAAAATCAATCGTAGCCGCGACGACTCCCCAACCATCAATCGAGCGAAACCGGAAGTTGCCAGTAAACTGAAAAAATCCGGATATCAGATGAGCGTATTCATACCTTCGGAGTGTTTGCATGGCTGGAATACAGATGATCACAGGCATCTTGGATTTAATTACTTGGTGACCGACCGCGAACTTGGTTATCAGTCTCTTGCTATTGGTCCGCAACTTCCCATCGGTGAAGATCCAAGTCTCTGGCAGACCCTCTACTTGGTCGACTAAGGGATGGACGAGGGATTCATTATCGCATTCCAAATTTAATGCGTATTTGGATTGAATGGACTGCTCAATAATCAGCACCGATACAACCAGGCCGATACTTTCGTTGTGAACCAATATCCGGGATGCCTGTCACTTCCAATTAGCTATAATTATGTGGGTTCGAAATTCAGGAATCTTGAATCGGCCATTTTTATTTCATGTTTCAGGTGCGATGTACTCAACGCCATCGCGAAACAATGACTGAAGCGACCATTTCTTCCGTTCATCAGCAGCACGTATTACCACTTTTTGGGGCCAGGGATCAGCACGTAAGAAAATTGCGAAACAGGTTCCAAGTAAATATCATTCATCGGGACGGCAAAGTAAAAATCTCTGGTGAAGATGCGGAAGCAGTTTCGATGGCGACTGACATTTTGGAACAACTGAACGAGATCGTACAAAGGCGAGGCAACTTGACGCCACAACTTTTTGACGAAACGATCGCTCGAGTCACTGGGGAGACTCCGCCCCGAAAACGCGTCGAAGGCATCGCCGCACTGAAGATTGGCCGCGAAATCCAACCTCGGTCTCCCGGGCAGGCAACGTACATCGAAGCTATCCGCAAAAATGATTTGGTATTCTCCGTTGGCCCCGCCGGTTCTGGGAAGACTTACCTTGCCGTCGCGATGGCGGTCGAGGCTTTAAGAAATCAGATCGTCAGGAAAATCGTTTTAGTGCGTCCTGCTGTTGAAGCGGGTGAAAGTCTCGGATTTCTACCCGGCGACATGCAGGCGAAAATCAATCCCTATCTTCGTCCGCTTCTCGATGCAATTCATGAGATGATTGGATATGACGACGTCCAAGAATATATCCAAAGGGATGTAATTGAAGTTTGCCCATTGGCCTACATGCGCGGCAGGACGCTGAACGAGGCGTTTATTATTTTGGATGAGGCACAAAACACGACAATCTCGCAAATGAAGATGTTTTTAACCCGGATGGGAGAGTCATCCAAAATAGTTGTATCTGGAGATCATACCCAGATCGACCTTCCACCTAAAACTCGTAGCGGCCTTATCGATGCATTGTCCCGACTGAAAACAATTCGGGGCGTCGAAGTTGTCCGGCTAACTGCGAAAGACATTGTCCGGCATCGGCTGGTTTCGGATATCGTCAATGCCTATGACGGCGATCCATCCCAAGCCCGACAGGGTAGCAATGGACGAGCCAAGTAAGTTATCCACAGGCGGTCACCGGTAATATGTCAAATTCTTCCAGTCAACGAAGTCGATGGACCTTGCCGGAACCGAAAGCTCCCATCCAGAAAGTGATGGAATTTCTCGGGCGGGCAGATGTCTGGACCAAGATCGGAATTTGTCTCGCATCGACACTTGTTCTCTACTCCGTCATGTTTGGCTGGGAACCCGCTTTTCCCTATCGAATCCGACAAGCTCCCACAAGAGATTTGCACGCTCATACATCTTTCAAATACGTTGACTACCGGGCAACGGCTGATAAGCGGGATCGCATTCGTCGAAACTTCCTTTGTTTTTATGCCAACGACCCACAACCCCTAGAGCAGCTTCGACAGGCTTTGATCGAAGCTGTATTCAAAGTCAAACAGAACACCTATGAAGAGCTGCAAGAAACCAGCATCTGGGCGAAGTTCTTTCCTCAGGATGTTAATGGCCAGCAACTGGAACCGCCCGACGAAGAATCGTTCAATCAGTTTCGCGAAGCACTTGCCGCTGACGAAAAGCTTTCAACATTGCATGAAGCGGTAAAAAAAGCGTTTCTGGAAATAGATAAAAATGGATTGCTTGAAGATCTTACGCACGAGTTCGGTCAAGGTAACATGCAAGAGATCGAAGTATTCCCAAAAGGAAACTTCGAAGACCGCCGGCGAGTCACCGTTTCTGAGGTACGTATTGCCGAAGTCGTCGACGTGCTGCGGCAACGATTGATGGAAGAGCTGGGCAAGGAGTCGACAATCATCACCGACAGCAACCTGGTTGCCCAGAGAGTTTTCGACTGGTTAAAACCGCAGCTCCCGGCAACCCTGACTTGGGATGAACCCAAATCAAAAGAAGGGGCTATGAATGCAGTGGGTGATGTTGAAAACGAGTTTAAGGTCATTGAACCGGGGGACCTTCTCGAACAAGAAAATAGTTTTAATTTGGAACGTCGCGGTTTGCTGGCCGGCATCCCACTAAACCGGGAAGACATCGAATTGTTGCAAGCCGAACATCAGGCATTAATCGCGTCTGAGACTTTTGGTCCTCGAGCGATACGGACATTGATGTTTTTTGGCTTCTTTGCCGTTCTCTTTTCGATGATCAGTCAATACCTCTACTTTCGGGACCGTAATCTGCTGGATGACTTGAGTCAGTTTGGTTTGTTGATTGGGTTGTTCACGGTATCGCTGGCGATTGCCTGGGTTTTGGCGATTCGACTGGAATGGAGAGCCGAGATCGTACCGATTACGATTTTCTCGATGACAATTGTGATTGCTTATAACATGGAATTGGCACTATTGCTGGGCATGTTGTGCTCGTTAGCGTTTACCGTTTTCCATGGATTTGGGTTAGCGGAATTTGTCATATTGACGACCGCTGCCAGTGCAGCAGCAACGATGTGCCGGACCATTCGAAGTCGTACCAAACTGGTTAATGTCGGACTGATTGTAGCTGCTATCGTCTTTCCAACAGTTGTTGGCGTAGAGTATCTGTTGGGGCAACCCCTATCGACCGCTTTGACAACCGACGCACTCTGGTTTGCAGGCGGGGTTGGAATTGCGGGGCTGGTTATGACCGCGTTGCTCCCTTTTCTAGAACGCTGGTTCGATATCCAGACAGATATCAGCTTGTTAGAACTGACGGATGCGAATCACCCGCTGCTGAAAGAATTGGTCCAACGAGCCCCAGGGACTTACAACCACAGCATCAATGTTGCATCATTGAGCGAAGCGGCTGCCGAAGCGATCGGAGCCAATGGCTTACTGTGCCGCGTCGGTGCCTGCTTCCATGACGTTGGCAAGATGAGGAAACCGGAATACTTTATCGAAAATCAGGGCGGCGGCGTCAACAAACATGACGACCTGGTTCCGACGATGAGTACACTTGTCATCATTGCCCACGTTAAAGACGGCGCGGATATCGCCAAAAAACATCGACTTCCGCAGCGAATTATTGATTTGATCGAAGAACACCACGGAACCACATTGGTTGAGTATTTTTATCGGCGGGCAACGCAGCAACAGGTAGAACAAGACAGCGAAGAGTCGCCGATTGATGAAGCAGATTTTCGATATCCAGGCCCGAAACCGCAATCAAGGGAATCGGTCGTCATGATGCTTGCCGATTCTGTAGAAAGTGCCAGCCGTGCCCTTCGAGAACCTGCTCCTGCACGCATTGAAAATCTGGTTCGTGAAGTCGCGCGAAAAAAGTTGGACGACGGTCAATTCGATGAGTGTGACATCACTCTTGAAGAGCTAAACACAATCCAGGAATCTTTGATAAAATCATTGAATGCCATGTATCATGCTCGGGTAAAATACCCGGAACAACAAACGGCCTAAAATTCCCTACATCGAATTCCAAAGGTTCATTGAACGCATCTTACGAAATTGAGATTTCCAATCAGCAGGATCGGGATGTTAAAAAAGAACCTCTGGTGGAAGTTATCCGCTCGATTTTATTGGATCACGAATTCCAAACTGCGGAAATCAGCGTCGCTTTGGTTGACGATCCATCCATCCGCCAATTAAATCTTCAATACCTGCAACACGACTACGAAACCGATGTCATCAGTTTCGTTCTCGACGAATCAACAGAGTTTCGTTCGCTGTCTGGACAATTGGTTGTCAGTACTGACACCGCTTTTCGGTTTGCTAACGAATTGAATTGTCCTTGGCAAGACGAACTGTTGCTATACGTAGTTCACGGCATGTTACATTTAGTCGGCTACAGGGACAAAAACCCTCAGCAAGTATCGGAAATGCGTCAGCAAGAAAAAAAGTACCTTGCGAGACTCGGAATCAGCCCCGTGTGGCGGTCCACCGAAACAGATGAATCGCTCGGTTCGCTTCCAAGTCAATCAGATCAGCAGTCCACTGGAATCCACCCGGAGGAAGATTCCGAATGATCTCTTTCCTGTTCTGGTTAATGTTGGCTGGTTTGGCAGCGATGACAATCTGTGCGATTGCCACCCATGTTCTTAACGAGATGCAGTGGCACGAACTGGAGGAATACTGTCGACAGAAAAAGATGCCGGACTTGTTTGGGAAGATCTTTGAAGATCGAGACCGGTTCACCTTGGGAGCCGGGATTCTCCAAATGGTTTTCGCTGCCGTTGCCGTCTGTTCGATGTCGATGTGGTTTTACCATTCAACAAACATTGAAAAAGTTCCCCTGATATCACTGCTTTCTTTTATGGGGCTGGCCGCATTTAGCCTCGTTTTTCTTGGCAGCTGGGTGCCATGGGCAGTTGCAAGATCTTTGGCCGTCCCGTTTATGTTTCGGACCTGGAAATGGTGGTGGATGGTGTCGTTAATCGCGTGGCCGTTGATGGTAGGAGGAGAATTTGTATCTCGGCTTTTCGCCCGGGCCAGCGGCACCGATGAAGATGAAGATGATGAAGAAGAAGCTTTCGAAGACGAAATTCTCTCGATGGTTTCGGAAGGTCAACACGACGGATACCTTGAATCCGATACCCGGGACATGATCGAAGGAGTCATGGAGTTGGACGACAACAACGTGGCCTCGGTGATGACTCACCGTTCTCAAGTTGACGCAATGGAAGAAACCACCAATTGGGACAAGATGATGTCCCTGGTGGTGAAATCAGGTCGCACACGAATTCCAATTTTTCGCGGCAAGATCGATAACGTCGTTGGGATTTTATATGCAAAGGATTTGTTAAGGGAATCGTTGAAGGGAGAACGCAAAAGAAAACCTCTTCAAAAATTGCTTCGACCACCGATGAAGGTACCCGCATCAACGCTGTTGGATGAAATGCTTTCCAAATTCTTACACGTTCGAACTCATATTGCGATCGTCCAGGATGAATATGGTGGCATGGCCGGTGTTGTTACGATCGAAGACATCCTGGAAGAAATTGTCGGAGAAATCGTTGATGAAACTGACAAGGACCAGAGCGAAGAGATTACCATTCTCAATCCGACCCAAGCGGATGTTTTTGGATGGGTCCCGGTCGATCACGTTAACGAAAAACTTGGCGTTGAACTTCCAGAGGGAGACCAGTTCGATACCATTTCGGGATTGATCATGAGTCAGTTGAATGAGATTCCAAGATCCGGCCACGAATTGGTTGTTGGCAACGTCCAGTTTAACATCCAGGAAGCGAATCGACGTCAGATCAAATCGGTTCGATTGACGATTCTGGACGAATCGGAAACAGGTTAGAGTTATAGCAAGCGTTTCAAAAAATAAGGGTAGGTGTACTTGGTTCGGCGTCGCACAATGCCTCGCTTACATGCTTCTGCAGTTATTTTAATTGAGGTAGCGACTCTAAAGCTCGCTAACGGAAATGCGATGAA
>JBCCSJ010000104.1:0-15822 GCA_039200505.1 Planctomycetota bacterium
AAAAAAAAAAAAAATTTTTTTGGGTTTAAACCCGGGGGGTTTGTCAAACGGGGCCTAAAAAAAAATTTGGCCACCACTCTGGGGGGGGGGGGGGGGGGGGTAAACACTCCGACCCCAACAAAATAAGGCTCACATTTGGCTTATTTTCGGCCGATTGATCAATTATCAACGCCAGTTGCCATTAGGCTTCCCGTATGAAACGCCTTGCATTCGCCTACATTGTCTTTCTGCATTTCATCATTGCCGGGGTAATTTGGAATTCGGACTATGCCGATCGAATTGGACGCCGATTGGGGTTTCATTGCTCCTCTGTAAAGCCTGAATTTACCGAATACTACGATCGCCTCGTGCGATACCATGTTCGGTCAGTCGAAGCAGTGCCCGACGATTCTGTGATCTTTATCGGGGACAGCATCACGCAAGGGCTGGCCGTGTGTGCCGTGCATCCGTTTTCAGTCAATTATGGAATCGGGGGAGATACGACTCAGGGTGTTCTTGAACGTATCCCCAAGTACTTGCCCGCCTTGCGAAGGGCGAAGTCCGTTGTGATCGCAATCGGCATTAATGACTCACGATATAGAACCGTCTCCAGCGCTATCGCCAACTATTCCAAGATCCTGGACACCTTGCCCCAGGATCGACCTGTGATTGTTTCAGCAATCCTTTCTATGGATCTGCCAGACTCCAATGAAGTTGCCAGTCGCCTGGTATGGGTAGATCAGTTCAATTCCCAGCTTCGAAAAATTGCCAAACAGCGTATCTCAGTTACCTATATCGATACCAATGCGGCACTGGATAGCAACGGTGACGGGCTGTTGGATATATCGCTGCACGATGGTGATGGTTTGCACTTGAATTCGGCTGGCAATCTGGTGTGGGCCGAAAACCTCCGACAGGCGCTGTCCGACCAAAATAAGTTAAAACAAATGGGTACACGCGAAGTCGCTAAGCATGAGCTTGCAAAAGACCCCGCAGATACGCTTACCCGTTAAATTCATCCTTCTGGCGACGCTACGTTGCGTTCAAGAACTACAGATTCTTGTTAACTGCGGGTAGATGCCTTAAATTTACGGCATGCCGACTAACGTTATAAAAAATTTAAAGCACCAAGATCTTCAAATGACCGACAACCCATTTCAATCGCCCCCGGCGACACCCAAAAAAGGAAAAGGTGTTCTCAGTGGAAAACGTGAGGACGTTCTTAAGGTTGCAAAATATCAGAAAGGAATCCTGATCTGCATCCTGATTAATTTCATTGTTTTTGTTTCCAACTTCGTGCTACCGCCTATGATCAGCCAATTTTTAGGCTTGATCTTATTGGCGACAGGAGTGGTTAGCGCGGTTTTTGTTTTCTCGCTGGCGATCAAAACCAGCGGTACTGGGTTAGGAATCTTTTTAGGACTCCTTTCCCTCATCCCGCTCATTGGACTTCTTGTTCTTTTGATGGTGAATGGGAACGCCACCAAGATTCTGAAGGAAAACGGGATTCAGGTGGGTCTGCTGGGCGCTAACTTGTCAAAAATATAGCCGCAGTCGAGGAATGGGCGGCACAAAAATCAAAAGACTCTAACTGCGATATTCAAAAACGCTCCGAAGGAGCAAAACATATCAGCCCCAGGCAACGCCTGGGGTAAGATCGCCACACCACAAGGAAGCCCTGAAAGGGCGACACAAAAATCACAAGTCCAGCAATAACCTAACAAGAATCATGGATAACGGTTGCTCCATTACCCATTCTTGAATGCCGAGAATTACAGGCTTAACCCTGCACAATTTCGGCTTCTAAATGGGGCGATGCTTTGAGCGAATTGGTAATGAAACAGGCTTGTTCCGCTTTTTCAAGAAGTCGTTTTGCTCGATCTGCATCGGCGTCAGCGGGGATAGTCAACGTTGCCTTGACAGTGAAACCGGTAAACTGAATCGCTCGATCCACCTTATCGAGAGTGCCATCCACTTCGCACTTCAAATCCGTCCAAGTAAATTTCGAGGCAGCTGCAATTGCTTTGAATGAAAGAACAAAGCAATCCGATACCGCTGCAACAAGCAGATCTTCAGGCGACCAGTGATTTCCAGATCCCCCAAATGCCGCGGGAGGCTCGGATATAATTTCCTGCAACCCATCGGCATTGATCGAGACGGAACCTTCCGGCTGGATATTTGAATTGGCAACGTAATTGTGAGGCAGATTCATGGCGATTACTGGGTTTCTGTCATGCTGGAAACAACACGATCGATTAGATTGAATTCTCGTGCTTCTTCGGCAGTCATAAAATTATCTCGGTCGGTACTTGATTCGATCTCTTCAAGCGTCTTGCCAGTGTGTTTTACTTGCAAGTTGTTTAAACGATCTTTGACTCGTTTCAATTCTGCTCGATGGATCATAATCTCCTCGGCGGTACCTTGCATTCCAGCCAGAGGCTGGTGAATCATGATACTTGCATTGGGGAGCGCGTAACGTTTTCCAGCTGCACCTGCGGTCAATAACATGGCCCCCATCGATGCGGCTTGACCGATACAGTAGGTCGCCACGTCGCATGAGATAAATTGCATCGTGTCATAAATTGCCAAACCTGCCGTGACGCTGCCGCCGGGGGAATTGATGTACAGGTGAATATCTTTTTTGGGATCATCAGCGTGCAAAAACAGCATCTGCGCCACCAGCGAATTGGCCAGATCAGCAGTCACTTGCTGGCCCAAGAAAATAATTCGGTCTTTTAAAAGCCGACTGTAAATGTCGTAAACACGTTCTTCGCGACCTGTATTGTCGACAACGTAAGGAACGATAGGCATAAAGTAGACTCCGTTTATCCTAAATGATTTGTTACTAGATCTTATTCGTGGAAACGAGGGTGAATTTATTCTTCCGCTTCCTGGCGTGTAGAGATCTCGTCTACAAGGCCATATTCTTTTGCCTTTTCAGCCGTTAAGAAAAAGTCACGGTCAATATCCCTGGCAATTTCTTCGACCGACTTTTCAGTGTGCTTGGCCAAAATTTGATTCAGCACTTCTCGATTCCTGAGGATTTCGTCCGCCTGAATCTCGATATCGCTTACCTGACCGCTGACCCCGCCGTAAGGCTGGTGAATCATGACTCGAGAATTGGGTAAACAGAACCTTTTCCCCTTGGTGCCGCCAGCCAATAGAACCGCTGCACCGCTAGCTGCTTGTCCGACGCAGAAAGTCGCGACAGGACAAGACAGAATCTGCATCACGTCGTAGATCGCCAAGGTCGCCACGACATCGCCACCGGGCGAGTTCAGATAAAAATTGATCGGTTTCTTTTTGTTTTCGCTTTGAAGATAAAGCAACTTCATCACAACTTCGTTTGCGTTACCGGTATGAATCTGTCCTTGCAGAAAAACGATCCGGTTTTCCAGTAGCAGATCTCCCAATGTCATCTGCCGCTGTCGTTGATAGGATGCGTGCGAGTAAGAGTTATGAAGCTCATGATCTATCGAACCACTCTCCATCGGAAAATTACCAATTTCCAAAGGCGAAATCTGAGATGGATTCCTGTTCATTCGGGTTGTTTGAGTGAGTTTGTCGTTCAAGACAAGTTCCTTTTCGTGAAGCGTATAATCGGAGACGCCGAGCAGTATTTCCGCCGTACCCTTAAAACTATCTGGATTGCTATATCGAGACAAGACGGGGTTCATTCACCCGCTTGGGATAGGCGCATCTACCAACATTCTTTTTGGGTTTACAAGCAAGCAGAATGGAAAGAGAGGCGCGAGAATTCGTCAAAATTCCATTTTCTGAGAACGAATTTTCCAGAGAGTTCAGTGCCGCCGTCGGTAATGCTTCAAGCACCCTTCAGACGTTATCGACACTTCTTCGAATGAAACTTGGAACGCTTTGAGATCGTCTCGTAGTTCCTCTTGAGGCCCGGATCGCTGGAACGGAATTCCGGTCTCGTTCAGTAAAGCATCGCTTAGTCTCACGTTCTGTGTTAACCAGCGATCGACTTGCAACGGAAAAAAAAGGCCAGCCTGATCGGCTGGCCAAAGTGACTTTCATCAATCCAGTCTCTAAAAGATCAACCAATCAATCCTTTTTCATCCCTGGAATCGCGGGGGCTTCCCCGCCGTCATATTTCGCTTCCGGAATTTCCGAACGGCGACCAGCTGCGAAGAATTCAATCGCGGACTGGTCGACATATTCTTCTGTTTTGTACTCAGTGCCAGTGAAGGTGGCTCCTTCGGTGATTTTTTCGATCACTTTTCGTTCGATGATCATATTTCGAAGGGCATCCATCTGACCGTTTCTTTCCAAGCTGGCTCGGACACGTCGAGGAGAATCCCTTTTTTGCATCGCGATTCGCATGATTTCGATTTCGTAATCGTTAGGTTCGTCTTCGATTTTTTCTTCTTCAGCGATTCGTTCCAAAATGAAGTGCTCTTTTAGTAGCATTTCAGTTCGCTCAAGGATGTTTTTGCGAAGCGTGTTTTCACGGGCAACGATTTCTGGCTCAGAAAATCCGCTGGACCGCATCTCCATGACCGCACGTTCCAATTCACGCTTGGATTGCCGACGAAGCAGATCGGGAGGCAATTCCCAACCTGCGGATTCGGTTAAAATGGTCGAAATCTGATCGCGGATCGTTTCACGCTGGGTGTATTGCAGTCGTTCCTCCAGCGAGCTTCGAACCACTTCCTCCAATTTTTCGGCAGACTCCAACCCAAGTTCCTTGGCAATCTCACCTGTTTCCTTATTTTCAATTCTTTTGACATCAAGAATCTCAAATTCAACGCTGGCAGTTTTGCCGCGAAGTTCTTCGTTATCCGAATGTTCACTGATTTCGACATCGAAGGACTTCGTTTCGTCTGCCTTGGCTCCGATGATCTTCTTGCCGAAACCTTCAATCGTGCTGTCAGCCAGACTAAGAGTTGGTTTGACGGTGACTGAAACTTCCGCTTTCTCGTTGATCGGTTTTCCATCCACCGAACTTTTGATATTGCAAATGACGACGTCACCGTCTTGAACGGGTTCGTCGACGGGGACCAAATCTGAAAATTGAACCCCCAGCCGTTGAATTCTTTCGGTAACATCATCGTCGGTGAATTCGTATTCAGGCCGTTCCAAACTAAGCCCTTGCCATTTCGGAATTTCGAATTCAGGTCGCACCTCGATGTTGAATTCATAGGTCATGTCACCCTCTTCCGGGATATTGACCTGTTCAAAATCGAGATCGGGTTCGCTAATGGCAGAAAACTTTTCAGATTCGTTGACTTGAGTCAGACTGTCCATCAACAAGCTGCCTTTGACTTGACCGGCGAGCTGTTTTCGAAATTTCTTTTCGACCAGCTTTCGGGGTGCCTTGCCGGGGCGAAAACCGGGAAGTTCGGCCTTGGGAACCAACTCATCGAATTGTTCTTTGAAATAGCGTTCGATGTCTTCCCGAGGCACGGTTACGGTTACATGTCTTTCACAAGAGCTGGTTTCCTTGACATCTACCACCTGGTTGATCGGTTTCTTTTGCTCTTGTTGTTCTTCTGCTTCAGTCTGCGCTTCTGTGTTCACTTTTTATCCTGAATTCAATGTTTCGCATCCGGTGTCAGTTCAGCCCTGAATCTTGCCAGATGATCATAGCTGTACGTGCACATCTGTTGGTTGCACGCAATCATGGTCGCGTATTGTATCGAAACGAATCGGTACCTGCCTACCTGAATCGACCGCAAGGCCTTGAGAACAGGTAGAAATCTTTCAAGGATTCACCTGTTCATGATCTGAAAGAAAGAGAGCGGGTGAAGGGATTCGAACCCTCGACATTCACGTTGGCAACGTGACGCTCTAGCCACTGAGCTACACCCGCATTTTTCCGGAATCTTGCATAAGGGTTTTAGCTGACACAGATTTCCGTTAGAAACGGATTATACGTTGCAATTTCCGGGCTGCAAGAGCTTGCTAGTCCGTACCAATAGAACAGACCGCAAGCATTTTATTTGAACGGTTTCGGCAAAATACTTAAACTGTCTTTATGTTTTACAGCGAATTCTGATGTGTTTTTACGCCTGCCGGCACCTTCACAGCCTTTTCGATCCACATTCTGCCGGCGGAAAGTAACTTTCCCAACAGGTTTCCCACACTGAAAACTGGAAAACAGAATCGACTGAATCTGGCCTACGCCAGAAAACAAGTCTTCCGTTTATTTTTACAAATCCGAGGTACCCATGTTAAAGGCGAAATTGGTGGTTGTCGGGGGCGACGCAAAGTCGGCCGAAGTGAATCTTAAATTACCAACCATCATTGGGCGTGGCCGAGAGGCGGGACTGACCGTTCCACATGCCCTCGTCAGTCGCCGACATGCCGAATTATTCGAAAAAGAAGGCCGGCTAGTCGTCAAAGATTTGGGCTCGCTCAATGGAACCTTTGTCAACAAAAACAAGATTAACGAAGAAGTCTTTCTTGAACCCAATCAACTATTGACGTTAGGCAACATCACTTTCCGTGCGGTTTACGAAATTCAGGCTCAGTCCCCGCATAGCAACCCGGTGCAAACGGTGTCAGATTCTCTTTCGGACACCACCGAAGACAAAATCGATTTTACTGAAACCATCCCAATCGAAGTCGAAAATCGAAACGAACCTGACGACCATCCACCCCAGCCGGAATCAGAACCCCGGCCTGTCACAACCACACCGGAACTAAATGTTCCATCTTTTTCGTCTGCGAAAAACGAGAAAGCATCCGATAGCGCATCCGTGCTCAATGATGAGGCCGATGCATCGACGCCTGGCGACGATACTGACAAAAGCTTTATCGACAGCCATGTCTTTTCTGGATTGGAAACCGACGGAGATGCTCCCAAATCGGTTTCGGGAAGTGCGATCGATGAACTTCCCAACGGACCTGCTCCCATCGTCAGTTTTATCGGCAAAGTGGATTTTGGGGCAGACAGTCCTCAAACCGATTCCGTTGACCCTGTACAAATTGACTTGGGAGAAAACCAGAAGCCGAACAACAGCAGTCAGGATGACGATTCCGCGTTGGGTTCGTTTCTGAAAAAACTGCCCAAGTAAACGCACTGCTGAGTCCACATCTTCGTCTGCCAGCAAAATCGCTATAATTAGCGGCTTGAGAATTTGCCGAAACTTCGTGCCCCAGGTTTACCATGAAACGGTCCAATGAAATCGACCGAGAACTCATCGCCAGAATCCGATCAGGAGACACGGACGCCTGGACCGATTTGATCGCTCGTTACGAAGGCCGTTTGCTGGCGTTTGTCGATAGCCGCCTATCCAATCGTTCAGCGAGCGAAGATATCGTTCAGGAAGCCTTCGTCGGATTCCTCAATAGTCTGCCAAATTATGACGGACGTCGCGCTTTGGAAAGTTATCTCTTTTCGATTTGCGCGTACAAACTGACAGATTATCTTAGGCGCGAAGGCCGACGTCCCACCATTCCGCTTTCTTCGGGTCCTGATTCCAGCGGCCAATGGCAACTTACTGGCAACGCTCGTCCAGCCAGCAGTATCGCCCGCAGCGTAGAACGTAAACGGATCGAAGAAGAAGCGATCATCGAAGCGATCGCGTCTCAAGTCGAAAAATGGCAAGAAAAGGGAGATTGGACCAAGCTTAAATGCATCGAACTGTTAATCGTTCGGGGTTGTCCGAATAAACAGGCCGCAGAATTGA
This sequence comes from Planctomycetota bacterium, assembly GCA_039200505.1. Lineage (GTDB taxonomy): Bacteria > Planctomycetota > Planctomycetia > Pirellulales > Pirellulaceae > Mariniblastus. Next base: position 7,635 of record JBCCSJ010000104.1, read on the forward strand.
TCGGGATTACCGAACAACAGGTCGCCAATTTTAAATTCGATTTTCTTTCCCGCCTGCGAACACTGATCAAACGACAGGGGCTTTCCCAAGAAGTTTTTCCCGAACTCTACGATCAATAATCCGATTAATAAACAGCATGGCCAAAATCATCGATCGCCGTTGTCGCACGATCCTTGCGGAATCGTTGAGATTATATCTGGAAGAAAAAATCACCCAAAAACGATGCCTGGAAGCATGGGATTATTGCAGCACGAGTAAAGATCGCACGGTTCGCGAAATTTACAATCTTTTCTTCTTGGATTTTGACGAATGGCTTCCGTCGGAACTTAGCAAGTCAGAATGGGATGAACTTCAACGAGTTCTTTTGATCCTGGACTCTGATCGACATCTCGTTCATGAATCAGTGTACCACTGGTCCAAACATCAAGTTACGGCGGCAGCTGCGTTGGTGTTTTGCATGTGTGTAGGAATGGTTTTTGGTTGGCTCAACATGCTGATATTTCTTGGAGTTCCAGCCGGATTCATTTCGATATTAATTTCACGAGCCAAAAAAATTCAACTACCGCCCTATGCCGGTCAAGTTTACCCATTCGGTTCGCTGTCTGAACTGAGAGCCACTTATGAAGAGGTTGGCCATTTCAAAAAGCAAAGGCATCGCCGACGTCCGGACAAACCCCGCAGTCGAATGGCAAAACTGCTCACTTGGAAGATTCCAAGTTCAGTTGCAGAATTGAATTATTATTTTTTCTTGATCGTTGTCTTTCCAACCATCGTCCTGTTACCCTTTCAAATGTTTCCCGTTCATCAGTTGCGGTCATTTGTTCTCCCCGACCCAACATTGCCAAGCAAGCGTTTGTAATCCCGATTCGTGTGCATTGGTGGCTAAAAAAACGAGACATCAAGAGCCTTCAAACAAGGCATCAAAGAAAACCCTTAACAACTCCAGCACGCTCAAAAAATTCGTTTCTGCGTTTCCGACTCATGAATCGACTTCGAAACCTCGCTCAAACGTTCTCGAGCAATTTCAACGTAGTCGGGATTGAGTTCGATTCCGAAATAATTTCGGCCTGTTTCGATAGCCACCAGTCCCACAGTACCCGCTCCAAAAAAAGGATCCATCACGAGCCCCCCTTTCGGGCAACCGGCCAAAATACAAGGACGGATCAAATTGGGTGGGAAAACTGCGAAATGGGCTTTTCGAAATTTACCCAGCGGAACGCTCCAAACCGTCCGCTTGTTTCGACCTTTGGGATTGAATGCCTGATCCCAGCGACCATCATGCAGATTTGAATTTCCGGCATTCTTTCCAGATTCGGGCGTGCCGTTTCTTTTTCCAAAATGTTTTCGGCCACCCTTCATTTTGCTGTTCTCAGAAAACGTCACATGGGGCTCACGAATGGCATCCGCATCATAAAAATACGAATCGGATTTGCTGAATAAAAAAATGTATTCGTGGTCAGTGGTCGGGCGCGATTTGGTCGCTTGAGGCATCGCATTCGGTTTATGCCAAATAATATCGGAACGTAGATTCCACCCGTGATCAGCCAAAGCCAGAGCGACTCGCCACGGCATTCCCTGCAATTTTTTCTTTAGATATTTGTCTCCCAGGTTTAACCACAATGTGCCTTCGGGTTTAAGCACGCGATAGCATTTTTCGAATAGCTGAACCAACGTCGCTACATATTGCTGAGGATTTTTTTCAATCCCTACCTGTTGAGCATTTTGATAATTTCGCTGGTGAAAGTAAGGGGGACTTGTAACAATTGAATCGACACACTCATCTACCAAATCATCCAAAACGATTCTTGAGTCACCGCAGATAATCTGGTTTTCAATAGGTCTGGCCAAAATCCCCCTCTTTTACTCGGCACTTTCCGATCTTACCGAAACACCACCCGAACCACCGCTTTAAGTACTCACATCCGTATCGTCCCACCGGACACCCGGTGAAAGGGCCCAAGTCAAAGCTTGGCGGCGTTCCTGAATCACGCCTATTTTGTGTTCATCGCCAAGATTTCGGCAACCGTTGTGGGCGCAATAAAGAAAGTCTTCGAGTGTAATTATTGTTTCGAGCGGCATCAGACTGGAGTCTTCCATTAATTCATCAAAATCTTTATCCAGTCGAGCCATAAAGTCTTCGCGAATGGAGACCAAAATGGAAGGTGGAACCATCTGTTCCGCCGGGCTCACCGTCGGTGCATTGCCCAATAACCAAGCTAAAGCCCACAGGTTTTCCGTGATCCAACCGGCCTGGAGATCGAATTGCCTCGCTTCGTCGCGGGTCATTTCCACCCATTGGTTTTCTTTGTCCGATAACCACGATACGAGCTGGTTCCGTTTCAGATACTCGCGGACCTCTTTTTCGGACAAGACTTCTTCCGGCGCACTTACCCAAGCTACCGTCGCAAACGCTGCCATCAGTCGTTTGACGATTTCTTCCTTGGGCCGCAAATGGATCAAGCCACGAGATTCAGCCGTTGGCATCCAATCGGCAACCTCCAAACCCTTTTTTTGAAATTCAGCGACATGCCGATCCCGCATGGATTTGGCTACGTCCGCAATCTGTTCGACTTTCCAATCGCCAGCTTGATCCAATACGCTATCGGTCCAGGCAATGAACTCAGCCACCGCAGCCTCGTCCATCTCTCCTACGTCGTCGACTTCCACACCGGTGTATTCAGCATCCATCGAACTGGCCAGAATCGCAAACCTTTCATGCAACGCATGCAACTCTGATTCCGATATCACACCGTTAAAGATCATTAAAAACTGATAAGGATAATCGTGACCATCAACTGCGTAAATTTCGCCGGACAAGTCACCATGGTCACTGTCAACGATATCATCAAATGCTTCAAAATACCTTGCGGCATGATGTTCGTCGGTCAACTCGATCGTTGAAATGATTGCGAAAACCCACTCAAGCGGACCTTCGGGATCGTAATCCGTTTCTTGGCCGAGGAACTTAAACAAATCCGCAGCGTTGTAGCGAAGTCTTTCGTCGAGTTCAGAATCCGAATCGCTCTTGGGCTCATTCTCCGAAGAATTAGTCATTCTGTTTTTGCTTTTGCGTTGGTTGGTGAAACGAACTTCTTTCAGGAACAAACAGGACACGGGAATTTATTCCGACGAAAGAAGCCCACATTTTAGCCCTATCCCCAACAGAAGCAACGAAGGCAAAATCCTACTGCAGCATAAATAGGGCGACAACTGTGATCGCAATGCTGATGTAGCTTCGCAAATTTAATTTTTCCCCCAGCCAAACGGTAGCGACAAACATCGTAAACAGAATCGATCCGGCGCTGGTGACGGGAAAGACCACAAAGCCAGGGAAATACTGCAAGCAAAACAGAACGAAATGTACTTGAAGCATATTCGACAGACCCAGTAACAAACCGAAACCAATTTCCGACCTTTTGATTCCGCCGTTTCGATACCCCAAAATGATCACTAGAATCGTGGATGGAATTCCCGAGACCACGAACGCGGATAGTACAAAGGTCAGCTTTTCACTCTGGTTGGATACGTTATCAAATGCGTCCTGAGCAATTCGGCTGCACCCACACAGCAAAAAAAATCCGATCATAATCGTCGGCACCAACCAAGGAGACGCAGTCTTGAGCTGCCGGGCGACTTCGTCAGAAGTTTTAGGCTTGATTGCCATCAACAACAGGGCCAATATGGCGAATCCGATCCCAGCCTTTTGGACATCGCTTGGAATATCGTCCCAATAAATCGCACCGAAACCAATCGGCAACAACATCGACAAGACGCTGATCACCGAAGTTGCCGATGCGCCTACCCACCGGATCATAATGATCGCCAGAAAGTAGGCTGAAAAATAGATTAGTCCCATCGATCCGCCGGTCACTGCGGCCCAAAATTTTTCCTGCTCGGTGGCGAGTGTCGATTCCTGTAACATCCAAAATGGAAAAATGAGCAAGGCTGCCGAAATGTAGTTTAAGCAACCCACAACAATCACATCTTCGGTTTTACGGTTCTGTGCCCACTTGATCACCAACGTGAACATCGAAGAAAACACAATTTGTAATACAAGGTAAATCAAAACGGACAATCCTGTTTTTACCGTCTTTGAAAAACCTGGAACGAGTAGTCAGCCTCGTTCCTTTCATCCCTGCGATGACGTTGGGCTTGAACTTGATCCCACCTTTCCCAATCAATCGCGGGCAATAGGGTATCTCCTGCGACTTCAAGATGAACTCGTGTGAGCTGAATTTCAGTCACTCGGGATAATCCCTGTCGATAAATTTCAGCACCTCCCGTCACAAACGGGCACGGATCATCGCCGCAAACTGCAAAGGCATCTTCAATTGAGTGCGCGACTTTGTAACCCGTCCGCATGTTGCCACTATCGGGATCTAATTCGTCACCTAGCTGGATAGGAGCAACCTGGTCCATGCGAAAATTTTGATTTCGTGTTACCACCACTGATATTCGGCCGGGCAAAAGACGCCCTAAAGACTCAAAAGTCTTTCGACCCATGATCATATGGTGTCCCATGGTCAATGATTTAAAACGTTTCAAATCAGCAGACAGCCGCCAGGGAAGATCTCCGTCCACGCCTATCACATCGTTCGACGATGCCGCCACAATCATGGAAATTTTTTGCATAAATGCCCGTATAAACTGGGTAGTGCGCGATAGCGTTTTAAAAATCCGGTGAAGGGCAAAAGACGGACCCTACCATTAATAGAGACCGGTGGTTAAACCGTCGTGAGATCAGAATCTAAACGGCAACTTTCCCCTTAATATGCGGATGAGGATCATAGCCGACCAATTCAAAATCCTCGAATTTAAAATCAAAAATCGAATCAACAGCTGGATTCAAGTGAAGACGGGGGCACTGACGCGGAGATCTAGTAAGTTGCAATTTGACCTGTTCGACATGATTGGAATAAATGTGCGCGTCCCCGAGCGTGTGGACAAACTCACCCGGCTTCAAACCAGTCACCTGAGCTATCATCAACGTAAGGGCAGCGTACGAAGCGATATTGAACGGTACACCCAGAAAAACGTCGGCACTGCGTTGATACAACTGGCAGGACAACTCGCCGTTGGCAACATAAAACTGAAAAAGAGCATGACAGGGTGGCAACTTCATCGTAGGCACATCGCTTACATTCCATGCACTGACGATCAACCTTCGCGAGTCAGGAGTCCTTTTGATTTGGTCGATCAAATTGGATATCTGATCGATCGTCTGGCCGTCCGCCCCTTGCCAAGATCTCCACTGAGCGCCGTACACCGGGCCAAGGTCTCCGTTTTCGTCCGCCCATTCGTCCCAAATACGAACACCATTTTCTTGAAGGTATCCGATGTTGGTATCGCCTTTTAAAAACCAGATCAACTCGTGAATGATGCTTTTAAAATGCAATTTTTTGGTAGTCAACATCGGAAACGACTGGCGCAAATCGAAACGCATCTGGTATCCGAACACGCTGACCGTCCCTGTGCCAGTACGGTCTGTTTTTTTCACACCGTGTTCAAGGATGTGATTCAATAGGTCAAGATATTGCTTCATGGCATTGCATTGGATGGAATCACTCGGATCGGATTCGCTTCGGTATCGAAGCTTTCAAGCTTGAATTAATTTTGACAAGAATTCTTAATCTTTGATACCGGGCAACCTCACAATCGTCATTCCCAAAAAGTCTTTATTTCGCCATGAATTTTCGTTCGAAAAAGACGTTCAAGAGACCCTCCTTCGTTATCTGACCGACAGATCCAGGATGAACCCAGTCTAGTTTCTTTCCATTGACCGCTGTTCTGGTAAGGCTCAATTTCATGCCCCGGTTTTCAATCATTGTTCCCCTGTTGAACCAGTCAATCGAAGTAGAGAACACACTAGCTTCTTTGCTTCGGTATCAAACCCAAGATACCGAGATTGTTGTTGCTCATGATGCTTCCCAAGCCGATCCATACGATCTGGGAGACGAAGTCGTTCGTATTGGTGTCACCAACCCCAACCTGATTCAGCTCTTCAATGCCGGAGTTCGGATCGCACAAGGCAGCCTAATTGGATTTGTAAGGCCGGGAGTTGAGATTTGCGACGGTTGGTCCGCTCCCGTTCATCGTTCTTTTTTGAATCCGTCGGTGGGAAGCGTTTGCCCTAACATCGTGAACGAGGGTTCGGAATTGAGTCCACTGCTAACGGGAATTGATTATTCTCGAACATTTCAAAGACAGGTGGTTGAACCAAGTCCAACACTAAAAAGCCATTCGGCGGATCCCGCCCAGCCGCTGGGGCCATCGAGTTGGGCAGGTTTTTATCGACGCGCGGCACTTCGAAAAATTGGCCACGTCGATTCCAAATTGGACCCATTGTTCTTGGATCTGGAAATCGCATTGTCGCTCAAGACACTTGGATTCCAAACCAACTTTCAAGCCGACTGCCTGTTCCGCATTGCTGACCCAACCATGGTTTGGAACGAAGCGAATTTGCCACACGGTTGTTCGGCGGAACGTGCAATCCTGCGGCATGGCGTCAATCTGAAAAGCTGGGCCGCACGCAATTCGGCTTGGTCGCGGATGATCAACGAATTACTGGGCAGCGGTTTCCAACCCTCACGTCTTCGGCATGCGTTACAACGTTTCCAAGCAGGGAAGTTCCGCCAGAAAGACCAGCATTTTGCGCAAAAGCTCTTTCAAAACGCTCAGTTCATGCATTCGGCCAAACGACCGCTCAAGCGTGTTGCCTAAAACGAATGGTTCGCGAAAACGACCGCCTGTGAAAACTTCTTGTGAATCCACTTACGTGGGAAACATTCAGGCCGATTTTGATGTTCGCAGGCACCTGTTTTCATCAACTCCCTGTAAAACAACGCGTGGAATCCGGCTGTTGTCCCGTTATACTGTATACATTGATGTGGATTCCATTTAGGAGATCTACTGCCGATCAGTCGCGGAGCTGAGATGATTTTCAAACTTGCCAAACGAATGCTGATGGAAACGGACAAGCGCCTGTTGTGGAAGCTTGCCTGGAACATGGGCTTCAAAGGTTATCGAAGCGTTCAAAAGCACAAAAAACGACTGCGACAGGGACGCTTCTTTCCACCCTATTTGTACATCTCGATCATCAATAGTTGCAACTTGCGGTGCACTGGTTGCTGGGTCGATGTGGCTCACAAACAAAGTCGTATCGATCTAGATGCGATGAACCGGATGATCACATCGGCCAAAAAGATGGGCAATTCATTTTTTGGGTTGCTAGGCGGCGAACCATTCATGCATCGCGAGCTGTTTGACATTCTCGAATCCCATCCGGACGCCTATTTCCAGGTTTTTACCAACGGGCATTACATTACCGACAAGGCAGCTAAACGGCTAAGGAAACTCGGTAACGTCACTCCGCTGATCAGCGTCGAAGGAACTGAAATCATCAGCGACCAACGTCGAGGAAAGAACGGTGTGCTTTCGCGGACGATGGAAGGCCTGCAAAACTGTCTGAACAATAAAGTCATGACGGGCGTTTGTACAAGCCTTTGCCAAACCAATTTTGAAGATCTGCTTCGTGAAGAATGGGTTGACCGATTGATCGAAATGGGAGTCATGTACACCTGGTTTCACATCTATCGCCCCATGGGTCCAGACCCTGCCCCCGAATTGGCACTTACGCCTGATCAACAACGTCAGGCACGGCAATTCGTGGTCGATATGCGATGCAAAAAGCCAATCATCTTCATTGACGCCTATTACGATGCCGATGGCAACGCCCTATGTCCTGCCGCTACCGGATTCACCCACCATATCAACCCTTGGGGCGATATCGAACCTTGCCCGATTATCCAATTCGCCAAGGAATCAATTCACGACGAACGACCACTCGAAGATGTATTTAACGAATCCGTGTTTTTGAAAGATTTCCGTAAAACGGCAGCCGAGAACACGCGAGGATGTATCGTGCTCGAGCGTCCAGACTTGATTGAATCGTTGGCGGACAAGCATGGAGCCAAAGACGCAACCGCCCGAAAAACAGCATTGGCAGAATTGCGGGCTGCTCAACCTCACCCGTCGCAATACTCTCCCGACATGACGCCCATTCCCGAAAAGAGTTGGGCGTATCGAATCGCTAAAAAAATTGCCTACCATGATTATGGTGTTTACACTGAGCATTTTGAACAGTCCAACTGGATCGATCCGCGTGATGTCGAGCCTCCAACTCCCGAAC
>JBCCSJ010000105.1:0-15809 GCA_039200505.1 Planctomycetota bacterium
CTGAATTCCATCAAGGCGACGCTAAACGACTATATCGAAGGATCGACAAACGGCCAGCCAGAAAGACTTAAATCCGCATTTCACAACAATTTGAATTTCTATTCGATTCGACAATCTAAGCTGCAGGTTTGGTCAGGAAAGGAATATATCGAAGATACCAAACCGGGAATATCAACAGGCGAGTCTGGTGAAATTCTGGCAATTGATTTTGAGCATAATACAGCGGTTGCCAAAATTAAGGTCTCGCCCCAAAACGGCCGACCTTTTATTGATTACTTTATGCTGTTGAAGATTGGGCAAAAATGGACCATCGTGCACAAAATGTACACGGTAAAAAATAAGGATTTTGGAGTAGCGGGAAGTTGGAGTAGCCAAGACGAGGTTCAATTTCCAAACAAGCGAGAAGACTTATCGAGCAACGTAGGATTGGGCTCCAAAACTTTGCCCGAAACTGACTCCAACCTCACAGGCGAAATCAACTCAATTTTTGCCGAGTACGATCGCCCGAATTCGGCGGGTGCCGCGGTCTGCGTGCTCAAAAATGGTCGGGTCGTTTTTAAAAGAGCTTATGGCAATGCGAATATCGAGCACCAAATTCCTATCGATCCGAACAAAACCCTGTTTAACATTGGATCGACATCAAAACAGTTTACTGCGTTCGCCGCGTTGCTATTAGCGGCGGAGGGCAAGTTGTCGATGGACGATGACGTTCGCAAGCATATCCCCGAACTGTCGGGGCTGCCAAAAATTACATTGCGCCAACTGGCACAACATACAAGTGGCATTAGGAGTGAGCTAAATTTATTGGCGATGGCGGGATGGACACCCGGAGACGTGATACGCCCGAGACACATTTTGAAGATCCTATCGAAGCAAGAAAGCCTCAACTTTCAGCCAGGTACGAAATTTGAGTATTCCAACTCTGGTTTTACACTGTTGGCTGAGGTCGTTGCACGGGTATCTGAGCAGCCTTTCGATATGTTCTGTCGAAATCACATATTTACTCCGCTTGAGATGGGAAGCTCATCGTTCTCCCGAGGCTACGCGGAACTAAGATATCACAGAGCCTACTCTTATTCGCACGATGGTCAAAACTACTTTCCAGCAGACGGCAATGACGAATATTCTGGGTCCACGGGCCTTTGGACAACCTTAGATGATTTAGCGAAATGGGCACGAAACTTTGAAACGATCCGTATTGGTAGCAAAGAGATCTTGGATGAGATGGAAACTCTTGGTTTGCTCCAAGATGGAAGCCGGACTAGTTTCGGTATGGGGCTTGCCATAGAGCATTACCGAGGTGTTCGACAAATTCAGCACGGCGGCGCTACTTCCGGCTTCGTTTCTTTCCTCAGTCGATTCCCACAAGAACGCTTGATGATTCTACTGCTCGCGAACACCTCGGCAATCAATGGGCGTCAATTTGCTAACCAAATTGCAGACAGTTTCCTAAAAAAGAAAGTGGATTCGGGATCTGATTCGAATCAGGAAGAAAGAAGTACCTTTTTTAGTCACTCAGATTTGGGGGCATTTGCTGGGCAGTATTGGAGTCCTGTGCGTCGGGTGTCGGGAAGCATAGGCGTTCAAAATGGAGAGCTGGTTTATACTGTCGATGGAGGACCCCAAATTGGCTTGATACGCCGATCGGAAACACAATTCGAGATGAGAGGAGTAGGACTTCAAACGACGATAGATTTTAAACGACAAAAAAGCGGTGGATATTCAATTCGCATTACTGAAGGAGAACGCGAGGTTGATCGTTTGGTCGCTTACAAGACTCGTTCGTATTCCGAGGAGGAACTCGCTGATTTTTGCGGTACGTTTTATTGTTCCGAATTGGGAACTGCCTACGAAGTTTCAAGCGATGGCGGCGGGCTTACAGTCGACCATCAACGATTTGAGAATGTACGCCTGTCACCATTAACTAATGACGTTTTTCGTAGTAGTGGTTGGCGTTTTTCATCCCTGGCATTTGAACGAAATCAACAGGGCGACGTCACCGGATTCAGCGTGAACTCGACGCGGAATCAAGACTTACAGTTCAAGCGATTCACTCGGCAACTCTCGGAACGCCAAATCAGGAAATCGACAACTTCGGTCAAAAAAGAGGCTGACCTGTCTAGCAGTCTGGACGACGCGGTGAAGAAGTGCATGATTGATCAGCACTTACCTGGCTTGGCCGTCGTGGTCGTCAAGGATGGCAAAACGATTTTGAAAAGAGGTTTCGGATTTGCGAATGTTCAGACCAAAACACTGGTCGATCCCGACCGCACGTTATTCCGGATAGGTTCCGTTTCCAAGGCACTCACGTTTTTGGCACTGACGCGACTCATTGACGATGGTCGGGTCAAACGCAGTGACTCAGTGGAAAAATTCATTGGTGACATTCCGAATCCTTTTAATTTTTCATCGCCCGTCACGATCGACCACCTGTTGACCCACACGTCCGGTTTCGACCAGATCGGCACAAAACGCCACGTTTATCGACATGAGCTTAGTCTTGAGCAGCGAAAGGCGTTGCGGCCGAGTATCGCTTTTACCTACTCGACCAGTCCGGATACTTTTGAGCGAGAATCTGCCAACCTACCCTACCCCCAAATTCAATCAATCGCTCAAAAAGTCTTCGATATCATTAGCGAGGAAGGACACGAAAGAGCGATTGATTTTTTTCTGCAAAACGTCGATTCGCAGAAATATTATCTTCGAGAAGATGAAATGAACCGCGTCGGTCTTATCCTATTGCAGGCTAACCAAGACCGAGATGCTTTGGAGATATTCAAATTAAACGTCGTTCGGTTTCCAAGCTCATGGAAGGCACATGATAGCTTGGGCGATGCCTACATTAAGTTGAAGGATACGCAAAAGGCGATAGCAAGCTTCCAAAAATCAATTGAACTGAACCTCTGGAAGGTCGCAATACGTAAAAAAGTGCAAGCCTTGAAAAATAGCGATTGATTTCTCAAGAAAGAAAATTGCAAATAAAATACTGTCTTACGATTTCCGATAAACGGCAATTTCGCGCATGGCAAATCTTCCAGAAACAAGACAGAGTCTACTGCTACGTTTAAAAGAGCGGAACGACGATGCGTGGGTAGAGTTTCTAGCGATCTATGAGAAGTCAATCATTGAATTCGCTCGCAGAAAGGGACTCCAGCAGGCGGATGCGCTAGACGTCACTCAAGAGATACTGACTGTTGTGGAAGACAAGATTCAAACTTGGAATACGAGTCCCATTAAAGGGAGTTTTCGTGGTTGGCTTTTTCGGGTCGCGAGAAACATCGCGGTTGATGCCATTGTTGCAAATGGAAAGTCGCCCCGTTCCGGTGGTTCGGCCTGGCAAGGTCAATTGAATGAGATTGCCAATTCAGAACAAGACACCGTGGAATTCCTCGCTGACTATCGGCAACAACTTCTCGAATGGGCAGTTGAGCGTGTAACTCCAAGAGTTTCTGAGACTTCTTGGCAAGCTTTCTGGATGACAACAATGGAGGAACGTAGTTCGTCAGAGGTTGCCGCTATTCTGGGAATTTCCAAAGGCAACGTGTATGCAGCCAAGTATCGAGTGATAACTAGAATCCAAGACGCTGTCGAAAAGTTTGATATCAATGACGATGACCAAAGTTTGAAAGACTTTACGGTGATTAAGCATGACAAAAAATAGCTTGTCCGAATGCCTTTCGGACCGGGCCATTGGGCGATTGCTTGCTGACGAAATGACGGAGGCTGAATCAGAATTATCTGAGGCGCATCTGGGTGATTGCACTAGCTGCCAGAATAGAATGAGCGCATTAGTTAATAACAACCTCGGTTGGATCGACTTCCGAGTGCAACTGGCAGGATTGACAAGTATCGTCCGCCGCGGTGCCGAAAACGAAATGAAATCTGGGTCTTTCGATCTTGAGCGAGACGCTTTGAAATCGGAACTTCCTGTCGAGTTAGCTCCCACAGACGACCCGGCTATGCTTGGTCGGTTGGGTCGTTATGAGGTCGTTGGAGTCATTGGCCATGGAAGTATGGGTATTGTTTTCAAGGCATTTGACGGAAGCTTGAATCGCTTTGTCGCAATAAAGATGTTAGCAGCAGGCTTCGTGCATAATAGCGCAGCTCGGCAACGGTTCGAAAGGGAGGGTCAAGCGATCGCGGCTGTACGTGACCCTCATGTAATTGAGATCTATGGTGTCGAAGAATTCAATAGAATTCCATTTATAATCATGCGCTACGTCCCAGGTGGATCGCTGCAGCGTTGTCTTGATAGTAACGGACCAATGTCCGTTACTACAATATGCAGAATCGGTATGCAGATCGCTAAAGGCTTGAATGCCGCTCATCGTCAAGGGATTATTCATCGCGATATTAAACCCGCCAATATTTTGCTGGAAGATGGCAACCAAATTGCGATCGTATCGGATTTTGGGTTAGCCCGGGTCGGCGATGAAGCCACCATGACTCGAACGGGAGTGATTGCGGGAACCCCACAATTCATGTCGCCAGAACAAGCGAAAGGGAAATCGCTTGATTTCCGGTCCGACCTTTTTAGTTTGGGATCCGTTTTATATTCATTATGTGTTGGGCATTCTCCATTTCGCGCCGAGACCCTAATGGGTGTTGTCCACCGCGTTTGTGAGGTCACTCCAAAGCCTATCGGTGAGCTGAACCCAGAGATTCCTGATTGGCTTGTTGAATTTATTGAAATCTTACTCAACAAGAAAAGGGAGGAAAGAATTCAAACTGCCGCACATGCGGTTGCGGTTCTCGAAGGTGAACTAGCGTATTTGCACTCACCTTTGACAATACCACGACCGGAACGTGATTGGTCAAATCGGGGTTTGTGTGAAAAACAAACTCGATGGTCCTTGTTAAAACGATGGGGGATTGCAACTTCGGTGCTTGCAATAGGCTTGCTCGTCGCAGTAATTTCTTTCTCGCTCTTGGGCACTGGAACCACGAATCGGTGGGGCGTTATACCAACGGTTCAAGAAGAACAATTTATTTCGGCTAGAACGGCCTATGAGCTTGCTTACGAGACTCATCTGTTAGAAGTTTCGTTGCGTGGCGACATGGCGGAGTCAATTCAGAGACACAAAGAGGCTTTTGAGTTAGGGTTCGATCCTCCTCAGACTGCGTTCAATCTAGCCAGAGCATACGCCTACCAAGGAAGCATAGAAATAGCCTTCCAGTGGTTAGAAGATTCACTTCGACACGGGTTTCACGATCGTAACGCGATAGCAGCGGAACCTGAGTTAAGCAACCTTCGCAAAGATATGCGATACACACTTTTGTTAAATCGAGCAACGGATATCGATAGACGTTTCCAAATAGCTGATGAAGCCTACTTTGCAAACCAAGACTATCCAAAGGCAGAAATTTTGTATCGTCAGCTTTTTCGTGATTGCCCCAATGACGAGTTCTGTGTGATGATGATTGGGGCATCTCTGCTTGAACAAGGCAGGTATACTGAAGCAAAACCGTGGTGTGAAAAAACTCGCAAGTCAGTTCGGTTTGCAAATTTTGGAAACTACAATCTCGGTTGTATTGCCGCTCAGAAGGGTGACTTCGATCGTGCATTCTTGTTTTTGAACCACGCTATAGATACTGGTTTTACTGATGTGAATCACCTAAAAGCTGACCACCAATTGAAACCGTTGCGAGGTTTACCTAGGTTCAACCGGCTCGTTGAACGGATGGTCCCGTGATTCTGGTTTCTATGCATGTCTGCCCGCGTTTTCCGTTCCTGAGTTGCAAAATTTTGTCAACCATCGGGACCTTGAGTGACCTTGAGTGGATTCCAAAAGATAGCATGGTCGATCTGGGTTATTTCTATCCGCCTGCTTAACCGGCTAGAGGATTATTTCCGTCAGCGGTTATTATGATGGACGATTTGCTATAAGCCGAAGGCTCGTTCGACGAACCAATAAATCGCAAGCACTCCGATCAAAAAAGATCCCCCGATCAAAACTCCGTAGCGATAGAACTTTGTATTTCGCAACAGGTAGATAACTGGAAAAATTCCAAACACAATCGCAAGTTGGCCTAATTCGACACCGATGTTGAATCCGAGCAGCACCTTAATCAGGTGAATGGTCCTGAATGGGAGGACGCCCATAACCGAAGCGAAACCCATTCCGTGAAACAGGCCAAAAAAGAAGATGACAATCCAGCGTTTATCATTAAACCTCGGGAAAATATTGTTGATAGCTACAATGACAATTGAGAGTGCGATCAACGATTCGACAAATTGTGAATTGACTTCAATCAGCCTTAACGCCGCAAGGCTGAGCGTGATCGAATGGGCGACTGTAAAAATGGTCACGATTTTGAGGACGTTCCAAAAAGCTCGGGCGAATCCTGAAACGGGCTTGACCACGTTTTCGTTGGCTGCTGAGAGTGAGGAATCCGAAGGGCCCAATTCACTCTGATTTTCGTTACCATTCACAAGGTTCGAATCGTCAGATTGCGTTTGAGTAGATTTTAGACTTGATGGCAGTCGTGGATTGACAACCATCACCGCCATTAGCAGAAGCGCGAGTAAAAACAGGATATGATCGAGTCCGATCCAGATGTGCAGCACTCCTTGCCAGATAAATTCCTTTGGTTTCAACAGAGATGGAATGTCAGTGAGATCAAGTTCTTGCAGCGGATTGTGCGGTCCGAAAACCATGACGGCATTTTCAGCACCGTATTCGGATTCGATTTTTCGATTGTACTCAAGCACAATTAAGCTTCGATGCAGTGGGTCGTTATATTCAATAAAGATGTCGTTCCGAATCGAAATTTTGTCTGGTACATCGATATCGACGGTTCGATAAAAGTATTGGGCGTATTTGGCATTTTCCTCGAACAGGCCGGTTTTTTCGAATTCAAACTCGATTTCGCGATCCTCTATCAAGATCGCGAAGTGTTGTCGAATGTATTCGTGGACCGTAGCTGCCGTTTTATCGAGTCCATCTTTTTCGATATCGACACCCAGTTTTTCTTTTAGGTCGTCGATGTGAATTTCGAACCGCCCTGAGATTCCGACGTTGTCGATGTTGACCCAGACATAGTTTTCACCTGGCGCATGAGCCCAAGCAAGAACTGGTAATAGAGAAAACCAAAGTGAGAAAATAAAGGCTTTTCGTAAAGCCTGGAACGCAGTTGTCATGACGACATAAATTCCGGAGGGAGAGCATTCGATTGAATCTACAGTAATTCAAACAACATGCCGCGGGCAAGTTGGTATACGTGTTTTTGTTTATCTTGTTCAGAACGGATATCTGGCAAACACAAAATGACGTAAAAAAAATCTGCGATTAAAACTTGTCACTTAAATTCGATTTCTATATGGATTTCGAGGCAGAAATGATGGTCGAAGTCCAACAAGTTTTGTTAGAAGTTTTCCGCTACGCGTAGCCAAGTCGCAAAATTATTTTGTTGAACTAATCTGGAATAACCTCTGACAAAACTAATTCCGCTGTTGCCCACCTTTGTCTTACCGTCGGTTTCGACGCTCCCAAAGTGACCCTCTGATGAATTTTGATTGGACGCCTGAACAACTTCAGTTTCGAGATGAAATCCATGAGTTTTCGAAATCGCTTGATGGAGATGTCGTAGACCGTGACAAACGGAGCGAATTTCCGGACCAACTTTGGATGAAGTGTGCTAAAGCTGGAATCCAGGGGATGGCGGTGCCAAAAGAGTACGGCGGAACAGGAAAAGCCAATATCATGGCGGGAATGTTGGCCATGGAAACAATGGGCTACTGTTGTCGAGATATGGGGCTACTTTTTGCTCTGAATGCACAGATGTGGACAGTCCAGTTGCCAATTGAGAAATTTGGAACCGAGGCTCAAAAAGAGAAATTTCTTCCAGGAATGTGTGCCGGAGAATTAATTGGTGCTCACGCTGTTACCGAGCCGACCACTGGATCGGATGCTTTTTCATTAAAGACGACGGCTAAAAAAGTTGACGGTGGTTACATTCTTGATGGCTCAAAACGATTGGTAACGCTAGGTCCGATTGCCGATCTTGCACTTGTTTTTGCAACCATCGATCCCGCCAAAAAAAAATGGGGTGTCACTGCGTTTCTCGTTGAGAGCCAGAGCGAAGGTTACCGAACAGGTCCATCTGAAGAAAAAATGGGTTTAAGGACAGTGCCACAGGGGTCTATTTACTTTGAAAATTGCTTTGTACCAGACAGTTCGTTGCTTGGGACAGAAGGTGGTGGATTCTCTTTGTCCCAGCAGTTTCTCGAGTTTGAACGGTGCTGCATTTTGGCAAGCCAGATCGGGGCGATGGAATATCAGTTGGAGGAATCTGTAAAGTTCGCAAAAACAAGGGAGCAGTTCGGAAAACCGATTGGTAAATTTCAGTCGGTTTCTAATCGAATCGCCGACATGAAGCTCAGGATCGAAACAGCCAAGCTTCTACTTTATAAAGTTGCCTGGCTCAAATTAAACGACCGTCCGGCCATGCTTGAATCGGCTTTAGTTAAGCTTTATCTCAGTGAGTGTTTCGTTGACTCGAGTCTTGATGCGATCCGAATTCACGGAGGTCGGGGGTATCTTTCTGATGAGGGAGTTGAAAGGTCGTTGCGGGATGCGATTGGTGGGGTGCTCTATGCAGGCACTTCTGATATCCAACGGAATATTGTTTCGAGGTTGTTGGGCCTATGACCTCCTCGATCCAATTCTTGAGTCGTTTTATTGACGCGTCGGCCCAGCGGTTTTCGGAACGTGTGGCTTATCAAGATCACAATGAGACAATCAGTTATGGAGCACTTTCGGATCGGACGTCTCAGTTAGCAAATTTGCTTAAGTCCAACGGTTTGGAAAAAGGGGACCGCGTCGGGATCTTACTTCGCCGCAATCTTCTTTCGCCGATAGCGGTTCACGCTGTCCTAAAATCGGGAGGTGTGTTTGTTCCGATCGATCCTTCGTCGCCTCCTCAGCGTATCGCAACGATCGCAAGAGATTGCCAAATCCGTTTTTTGGTCACCGAAAATTCATCTGCCGAATCAGTCAAAGCGGCCCTCAAAATCCTACAAACGACTTCGTCAGACACTGATTTTGACGTGGTGGGCCTGAAGAATAAATTCGAAACAACCTCGGTAAAGAATTTTGCATGGGAAGAATTAGCTGAATTTTCCAAGTCTTTTCCGCCAGCCAATCTGTCCGGGTCGGACCTGGCCTACGTGATGTATACATCTGGCTCGACTGGTCCGCCGAAGGGAATTCGACATACTCATTCAAGCGGTTACCACTACGCTTTGTTTTCGGCGACCACCTATGGGATTCGCAGTGACGACTGTATCGGAAGTCATTCCCCTTTACACTTCGATATGTCGACGCTCGGTTATTTGACAGCTCCGCTTGTAGGAGCAGCAACGACTATTGTTCCGGCTGCTTTCACAAAGTTTCCAGTCAACCTGTCTGACTTAATCGAGTCAACCAAAATAACCATCTGGTATTCGGTGCCGTTTGCATTGATCCAACTCCTGAATCGTGGAATCCTCGATCAACGAGACCTTTCGCGGCTTCGCTGGATTTTGTACGGAGGTGAGCCATTTCCGACTCGTCAATTGCAGCGGTTGAGGAAGTGCATTCCTCATGCAGCGATCAGCAACGTGTATGGACCTGCGGAAGTAAATCAGTGTACTTATTTTCATATTCCTCCATTTAAAGATGATCCCGATCTTTTAAACGATAATGCAGCAGTGCCCATCGGCCAGACATGGGATCAAACCGAAGCATTGATTGAGGCGATAAATTCCGAGTCCGCCGTTGACGAACCTGAAGAGGGCGAACTATGCATCCACTCGCCGACCATGATGGAAGGGTATTGGAATCGCCCCGATTTGAATCGGGATTGTTTTTTGGAATTGGTTAGAAACAACGGGACGAAAGCCAAATTTTATCGCACTGGCGATCTTGTTCGAAAGGATAAATTCGGGGTTTTGCATTTGGTTGGCCGGGTTGACCGACAGGTCAAGATACGAGGGCACCGAATTGAATTGGATCAAATCGAAAATGTGCTAACGTCTCACACGAACATTGAAGAAGCTGCAGTTTTCGCAATAGATAACCCGCCAGACTCGAAACAACTAGTCGCAGTCGTCCTGGTTGGCGAAACGACGGGCAACATGTCGTCATCCGAAGTCACAGAATTCGCGAAAGAACATCTTCCAAAATATTGCATCCCCGAAGTTGTTATCATCGAAAGCGAACTCCCCCGTACGTCGACCGGAAAAATTGATCGCCTAAAAATTCAGGATAACTCCGACTTAACTAACTCAACCATCTTCAAAAAGGCATCCGTGTGAGATCAGAATTGCTTGCTTTTGTTCAAACAGAACTAATTGGCGGTAAAGATGGAGAGTCCCTCAGCGTCGAAGACGATCTATTGACCGATGAGTTGATTGACTCAATGGGAGTGATGCGTTTGATTGCGTTTATCGAAGAGACTTATCACTGCAAAATACCGGTGCAAGACGTCACCATTGAAAATTTTGTATCAGTGGATGCGATCTGCAGATATTTGGAAAAATCCGATAGCGAAGGGTAGCAAGGCGATGGCCTGTCAATTCGATAATCTGACAAAAAGCCAATCGCAGATCTGGACCGGTCAAAGGTTGCATCCAGACAAACCGATATACAATATGGGTTTGGTTTACCTTATTCAGGGTAATCTGGATCCTCAAAATTTTTGTCGAGCCTTTGATGCCACGGTTCTTCGTTCTGACGCTTTGAGGACCGTCATAGAGATAAAAGAGGAATCTCCTAAACAG
The DNA here is from genome assembly GCA_039200505.1 of Planctomycetota bacterium. Taxonomy (GTDB): domain Bacteria; phylum Planctomycetota; class Planctomycetia; order Pirellulales; family Pirellulaceae; genus Mariniblastus. The sequence goes on from JBCCSJ010000105.1 coordinate 10,763, forward strand.
GTTGTTAAATCGACGATTCCGAAGTCTTGCGATTACCTTGATTTCTCTCAGCAAGAGATGTCTGAAGCGGAGTTTCAGGGATGGGTCGAAGAGCGTGTTGCTCGCCCGTTCAATCTCGAAGAATGCTCTTATGAATCTATTTTGATCAAGCTTACGGAAAATCAGTGGGCCTGGCTGTTTAATCAGCACCACATCCTGGGAGACGCCAGTTCATTCAGTCTTATTTTTGACGCCGTCCAGAATGAATACCAACGAATTCTAAAGGGTGAAGTTTCAAGCCCTGAAGAACGCCCGTCGTTTCAGGAATTTCGCGAGTTCGAAAAGGCTCAAGTCTTGCAGTCAGATCTATCAACGAATTGGTTTGACACCAAGACCAGCAATTCGCCTCCGAGTCTTTATGGAAACCGAAAAAGTCCAAGGACTACTGACTCCCAGAGACTGACGTGGAATTTAGGTCCTGAACTATCGAGCAAAATTCGAGAACTAGCAATCCACCCCGATTTTCGGGCTTTGACTCGTCATATGTCCCAATTTAATTTTTTCGCGACGGTGCTGTTTGCGTATCTTAGTCACGTTAGCGGGCAACGAGAATTAACGATTGGTGCACCTGCCCATAACCGGGTTTCGAAAGCCTTCAAAAAAACAATCGGAATGTTCATCGAGTTATTTCCGATGGCCATTTCCATTGATTCTGGTGATTCTTTCAAGTCTTTGTTCGATAAAGTCGCGGCTGAAGCTATGGGCTGGGTCAGGCATGCGAAACCAGGAGCTAGTGAATCTCATTTTCAACGTAGCTTTAATTCTGTATTAAATTATATCACTGCGGATTTCGGAAGATTTACTGACATCCCAATGCAGTCGAGGTGGATCCACTCTGGCCATAGCGACCTCGGGCATCACTTTAGAATTCAAGTGCAGGATTTTGATCAATCAGGAAATTTTGCTCTCCATTTCGATTTTAATAACGAAGTTTTTGACCGAACTCTCAAGCAGAAAGCGATTCAGCATTTCAAAAATCTTCTTCACGCGTTTTTGAGGGACCCTCACGTTCTGCTCGATTCAGTTTGCGTTCTAAGTGACCGCGAGTTGGATGACTATTTTGGTCGCCTTTGCCGCTGGGATTCGAAGCAAGAACAATCCTTGATCCAAAAGTTTGAGCGGCAAGTCGCCGATCATCCAGAATCGATCGCGATTTCATTTGGCCGACAGGAGTTAACTTATCGGCAGCTCAACCAGAATGTAAATCGACTGGTTAAGATGCTGAATGAACGCGGTGTTCGATCGGGCTCTTTTGTACCATTGGTGATGAATCGGTCTCCCGAAGCAATCGTTGCAATTATTGCGATTATGAAACTGGGAGCGGCATTTGTTCCATTGGATCCACACTCTCCGGCTCAAAGGTTGCGAATTCAACTCGAGGACTTGTCGCCGGTTTGCGTTCTGGTCCAAGAAGAAGATTCAACGCGAATCCCAAATAATTTTCGGGCATTGGAAATATCACTTTTATCTGACGAGATTAGATTGTCAGATCCTCGTAGAAGGCAATTCGATCAGATATCAGGCTCGGTCCAACAGACTTTGGATGAAGGTCTGGCCTACATGATCTTTACTTCGGGTTCTACCGGTAAGCCCAAGGGGGTCAGAATTTCTCAGACTGCTTTACTGCATTACCTTCAATGGGCGCAAGGTGAATATTGTGGCGACAAAGCGAAAAGCATGCCTCTGTTTACTCCTCTGTCAGTTGACCTTTCGATAACGTCTCTGTTTTTACCGTTGCTTTCGGGTGGAACGGTGTTTATTTATGGGCGGAAATTTGAAAAGGCTGATCTGGCAATCGTTGATGTGGTGAACGACGATCGCGTCGACATCATCAAGATGACGCCCTCACATCTAGAAGTTCTTAATGGTCTGAATTTTAAGAACAAGAAGACCGGGCAATTAATTTTAGGGGGTGAAAACCTACCAGTTGCAGTGGCTCAATCGGCTCAACGATTATTCGGCAAAGATATCGTGATCTATAACGAGTACGGACCAACTGAGGCAACCGTGGGTTGTATCGTTGAAGTTTTCAATTCAAATTCCCATACCAGTGGTGACGTTCCGATCGGAAAACCAATTGAACGGATGCACGCCTTTATTGGAAACAGTGCTGGGGTGCCAGTCCCTACTGGAGTAACTGGTGAACTATTCTTGTCCGGATACGGATTGGCTGATGGATATTATCGTCGACCGGAATTAACTCGTCAGCGTTTTGTCGATCACCCGTATTTCAAGGGTCAGAAGACTTATCGAACCGGAGACCTTGCTCGACTGCGTAAAGACGGTGTCTTTGAATTTCTTGGGCGCAACGACAATCAAGTTAAAGTAAACGGAGTGCGGATCGAATTGGGTGAAATCGAGGCAGCACTTAAAAGTCACCCCCAAGTTCAGCAAGTCGTACTAGGAGTCGATAAGACTGGGGTGCCTGCGGCTCTGGATTCGGCTGACAAAATTAGAAATTGTCGTCGCTGTGGCCTCCCGTCAAATTTTCCAGACATCTCTTTTGATCGTACGAATTTGTGCAGCCTTTGTTACTCATTTGATAATTTCAAAAAGAATGCTGAAAACTATTTTCAGTCATTGGCTAAACTGCGATCGATCCTGGATGACGGGATCCGAGAATCTTCTTCGTTTGACATGCTGGTGCTTTTGAGTGGAGGAAAAGATAGCACCTATATGTTGAGCCGGTTGGTCGAGATGGGATATCGAATCCTCGCCTTTACGCTCGACAATGGTTTTATTTCTGAAGAAGCGAAAGCCAACATTGATCGGATCGTATCTCATTTGGGGGTCGAGCACGTTTACGGTACGACCAAGGCGATGAATGAAATTTTTGTGGATAGCCTTCGGCGACATTCCAACGTATGTCATGGTTGTTTCAAAACGATCTATACGTTGAGCTTAAAAATCGCGCGCGAAAAGAATATTCCATTTATCGTGACCGGACTGTCCCGAGGACAATTTTTTGAAACACGACTAACGGAAGAGTTGTTTTGTGGTGCTTCATCAGAATTGATTCAAATTGACGATGCAGTTTTGGCAGCAAGAAAACAGTACCACCGCGTTGAAGATGCAGTGAAGAGAAATTTAGACCTCGGTCTTTTTGATGACGATTCAATTTTCGAGGAGGTGAAATTTATTGACTTTTACCGCTATTGTGATTCCACACTCGAAGAAATGTATATTCATCTGAATGAAAAACTTCCGTGGGTCAGGCCAAGCGACACGGGGCGATCAACCAATTGCCTAATCAACGACGCCGGAATTTACGTCCATAAAAAGGAGAGAGGATTTCACAACTACGCATATCCCTACAGTTGGGACGTCAGGCTGGGACATAAAAAACGGAATGAAGCACTTGAGGAGTTGGACGACGAAATTGATTTAAGCCGAGTTCAAGCGATTCTTGATGAAATCGGTTATCGCCCGCAAGATAGAAACAGTCCCGAACTGGTCGCCTACTATGTTGCCAACCGAAATATACCTGATACTGAGATAGCGGAATTTTTAAGCGAGTTGTTACCTTCAGGGATGATCCCTCGCAAGTGCATTGCTGTACCAGAAATTCCGTTGAATAACACGGGTAAGGTTGACTTTCATGAGCTTAAAAAGATGGCCGGAAGATCCGGAAGTCAGTCTACTACCCGTATTTTTCAGGCTCCCCGAACCGCTGCAGAAAAAGGTATGGCGAGCATTTGGGAAAAAGTGCTTAGGACTCCTCGGATCGGAATTCACGACAACTTTTTCGATCTTGGAGGAGACTCGATCGCAGCAATTCAGGTTATAGCAAAGGCGGGAGAATTCGGTTGGGGGCTCACTCCTGTCGACCTGTTCGAAAACCTTTCGGTAGCCGAACTTGCCAAAGTTTTGACTTCACAGGAACTTTCGGCATCCCAAAATCCAGTAGTCGGGTCAGTTGAATTACTGCCCATCCAGCAGCAATTTCTGGCAAAGCAGACTGATCCAGAAAATTCAAGCCAAGTGGTAAAGCTCAGGCTAGGTTTTCAGCCTGAGAAGCTGATTCTGCAAAAAGCGTTGGGATCAGTTTTCTATCACCATGATATGTTACGCACCAAGTTTCAATATTCACAAACCGATCAGCATTGTGATTGGACCGCAACCTGCCCTGCACCTGATTTGAAATTACTAAACGAATTGCCCGACGTTGAGGTAATTGATGGAAGTATCCAGGATGGACTGACTCGCGAACAATTCGTTAATTCGCTGATCGAAGATACAAACCAGCGATTTGATATACGATCGGGGCCGCTGGTCAAGCTTTTTTGGGTAATTGACCAGGATCATCAGGATGAATTGATATTCGTAATTCATCACTTGGTAATTGATGGAGCATCGTGGCCAGTTCTGTTAGCCGATTTTGAAGCGGCATACAAACAACACTTGGCAACGCCTGATCTGTCGATAGATGAAGTTTTGTTTCCAGCAAAATCGACTCCGTTTTCAGAGTGGTCACGCAGGACGAAATTGGCCAATGACGAGGATGTCTTTGAGAGGAAGGCTAAACAGACTGCGATACAAGAGAAGAAAACAGGTTGCGAACCCTTTCGGTGGGACTACGTTTTATCCGGAGAGTTATCCTCGGCAGTTCTGAATTCGACTAGCCTGACTGCATCTCGCATCCACGAACTTTTGCTGGCAGCAGTCTCTCTGACGATAATGGATTCGTTTCACGTTTCTCAGTTTTCAGTTGATGTCGAAAGCCATGGGCGTCACAACTGTTTCGAAGGGCTCGATGTTTCAAGGACCATCGGCTGGTTCACTGCAATCGAGCGACTGGATATTCAAGCCAAATTCGATCTGCCAGAAGAGGGCGCCGGAGAAAATTTTTACCAAAATTACTTGCGGTTATTTGTTGAAACAAACCGCTGCAAAAATCCTGGCAATCGTGAAACGACACCAACCACAGGGTGTACCTCTGAAGAGAATTCCGAACCCGCTAAGTTTCTGTTCAATTACCTTGGAGAATTCGAACGCCTGATTCCATCAA
>JBCCSJ010000106.1:0-15800 GCA_039200505.1 Planctomycetota bacterium
ACTTTCTTCTTTTTATTGGTCGTTTTCTTCTGGGCTACCTTTTTGGTCGTCGTTTTTTTCTTGGTCGACTTTTTGACTACTTTGACCTGATCTTCTTCTCCGTCGCCTTCTTCTTCATCTTTTTTCTTGGTCTTGCGGGGAGCGAATTCGAATCCGAGTTTTCCTTTCGCCCGATCGAGTGTTAAGTGAGCGGAAAATCTTCGACCTTTTTTAGAGATGAATCCAGGCATTAAATCCGTTTTACCATCCACAAACAACTTAACAGCCTGTTCGGTTGGGATCTCTTTTTTCAAAATCGTTTTACTGATTCGGACCCCCCGTTCATCCTGTTTTAACGCCATCAAAGGAGCCAAAAACGCGTTTTCAACTTCGTATATAGGGATCAAGTCATCAGAATCGTCAACCCGTTTCGCTTGGCAAATGATATGGTCATCGGTCAAACTTTTGAGCTCTTCGTCACGCCGATCATCACCTTCGAAGACAAACTCCATCTTCCAAACTTTTTTCGGTTTGTTTAAAGCCAGTTCAGCCTCAAAGGGTTGACCAAACCGATTCTTAAAACTCGAAATTGGGCCGATCTTTTTTTCGGTTATCAGCGTTTTGGCTTCTTCCTCGGACAACTCGTGACTGGCAATGTGCTTTTTCAACCGAAACCCACATTCCGGTTTCATGCATTCAAATACACCATCTGTTTGCCGTAGTTCTTCTTCGTCGCAGTCTGGGCATTTGCAAACGAGATTGGGGAAAACGCGATTGACTTTTTCATCCGTGAAATCTTTAGTTTGGCGAACAATGTCGACGGTCAAGTCCTTGATTTCATCCATGAAATTTTCGCGCGACAGTCGACCGGCTTCCATTTCTTTCAGCTTGAATTCCCACTCACCTGTCATTTCCGGAGAGCCTAAAGTGGAAAGCCCGATCTCTTCAAGTAAATCAACTAAAGCCAATCCCTTGTTAGAAACCACGAGTTCCCGTTTGTTGATCTCATTCCGGAAAAGGTACTTTTGTTTGATCAAATTTTCGATGATCGCAGCGCGAGTCGCAGGAGTTCCCAATCCACGGTCGCTCATCGCTTCTTTCAACTCTTCATCATCAACCAACTTGCCGGCCGTTTCCATGGCGGACAGAAGAGTTGGATCGGTATAGCGTGCCGGCGGTTTGGTCTCGTTCGGTTTAATCTCCAGTTCGGTGTTCAAGGCGTCTTCGCCATCATAGAAGGCACACAATTCATCTTTATCGCCGGCAGCACCAGGTTTGCGTCCGTAAACTTCAAGGTATCCCGGCACCACCAAGATTCGACCGTCTGTTTTGAAGCTATCTTGACCGATACGTGTGATTCGTTTGGTGATTTCAAATTCGGCATGGGGATAAAAAATGGCCAAAAATCTTTGGAGCACAAATTGAAATAACTTTTGGGCGGCTTCGTCTAACTTGGCCGTCGGAAGCTTTCCGGTAGGAATGATGGCAAAGTGATCGCTTACTTTGGCCGAATTAAAGACTCTTTTTGTTGGGCCGATGCGATCATTTTCGACAATCCACTTGGAACATCGAATCAAATTTTGGCTCAAATTATCGTTAGGATTCCCTGCTGCAAATCCGGCCACTGTTTCTTTTACGGTGTCCAGATAATCTTCAGGCAGGTATTTTGAATCAGTTCTTGGATAGGTCAAAAGTTTGTATCGATCGTAAAGTGCCTGGGCCAGCTGCAAGGTGCGTTTAGCACTAAAACCAAACCGATTCCCCGCCTCACGTTGAAGACTCGTCAAATCAAAAAGCAGCGGCGGTGCCTGTTTGGATGGCTTTTTAGTTTCTTCAACGGTGCCTGTTTGTCCTTGGCACCTGGCTGCGATTTCTTCCGCTTCTTCTTTGGACCAAATACGGTCAGCTTTGGCGTGTTTGTCGTTTTCGTCTTTTTCGAAGTCCTCACGAAACCATTTTCCGGGATAACTTCCGCGAGAGACTTCAAACTCTCCTGCAACTTCCCAATAAGGCTTTGGAACAAAGTCTCGAATCACCCTTTCTCGTTTGGCAAGAATAACCAACGTGGGCGTTTGAACTCGGCCGGCCGAAGTGACATTAAAACCGCCATTGCGAGAATTGAATGCGGTCAGTGCTCGGGTTCCGTTGAGACCGATCAGCCAGTCACTTTGACTTCTGCAGATCGCTGCGTCCGCCAGATTATTCATTTCTTCGCCTTCGCGAAGATTACCCCAAGCATCGAGGATGGCATTGTCGGTCATCGACTGCATCCACATTCGCCGAATGCGGAGATCTTTGCTGAGGTTCGCCATTTCGATGACGTACCGAAAAATCAATTCCCCTTCTCGCCCGGCATCACAGGCGTTAACTACCGTGTCTACGTCCTTTTTCTTAAGTAGGCGGACAAGAAGTTTATATTTAGGCAGACTTCTTTCTATCGGTTCCAACTCAAATTTTTGAGGGATGTGAGGAAGGTGAGCCATACTCCAGGGAAGCTTCTTACCTTCCGGAGTCATTGGCATGCTTAACCCGACCAGATGGCCTACCGCAGACGCGATGAATGCGTTGTCGTTTTCAAAAAAGTCTTTCTTCTTCTCGAATTTGCCCAGTTCTGGCACCTTGCCCAAAACTCGGGCCAAATCAGTCGCGACGCTTGGTTTTTCAGCGATGATAAGTGTTTTTGCCATTTTTCAATTAGAAACAGTTCGGAAATTCGATAGTTGCTCCGAGCAATTCGCCTATACACCCTAACTTAGCGATTTTATTTGTTCGCAATCGCACCCTGTTCGATGTCGGATCACGAAATAAATTACGTTCAAATCAAGTGAGTCAGAATAGTCTGACGAGGCGATTTTGGCATTGAATTTCCCGGAATTGAGCTTTAAATTCGTCGATCAACGGTCCTGCTGACACGACCGTGTCATAACAGATCCGAATAATAGGGGTGAGAATTAATCGTCCAAATGATTGATTGTCAACCCCCATCCCAATGTCCATGGATGGAATCGGCCACTTGATGGTTGAAGTTTACGAGTTTTGACAACCGCAATCGGATTACAAATATGCTCTCTTGGTTTCGTCGTCACGCAAAAGTTCTGATGGTCGTTCTTGGCTCCGCTGCGATGGCTATATTTGGGCTTGGTCCCGTATTTGACACCCTCTCTCAAAGAGGACTTAGCGGAAGTGGGCAAGCTGAAGAAGTAATCGCCCAGTGGAAGGGAGGAAAAATTACCCGGTCTGATGTTCGATTACTCAAAGAGCGACACTTTCAATCGCTTCGATTCCTGTCTGGAGTGGCTCAACAGGCATTTGAACAAAAAGGAGACGATTTTCGGTCTTACGCGACACCGATCCAACAAGTTGTTGACGGCGAACAAGATTACGTCGACGAGCAATTGATCGGTCGTTTTTTGATGGCCGAAAAGGCCCGTGAAGAGGGCGTTTTGGTTAGCGACGGCCTGGTGAATGATTACATCAACACAGTTTCAGGCGAAGCTGGATTCACTAACCAAGACCTAAGACAGATCAACAAGCTGGCCAATAAAGGATACTGCTCTCTGGATTCAGTTAAAGAGCATCTCAAGCTCGAATTGCTGTACAACCAGATGTCGCTCTACACCAACACCGGTTTGTTTCCAAATCCAAACCCGACTGAGGCGATGGAAATGTTTGGTCGCACATCCAGTCGAATTGAATGCGAAGTTTTGCCGGTCGATGTGAAAGATTACCTTCCAAAAATCACCCAGGAACCTGATCTGGCTGATCTTAAGGCTTTGTACGAAAAGGGTAAATTCGACTTTAAAGATCCGCGAGGCAACGAACCGGGTTTCAAACTTCCTCGTATGGTGAAGGTTCAATACTTTACGGCTAATTACGAGACTTTTCTGCAAAACGAAATTAACAAGCTCACCGATGAAGAAGTCCAGAAGGAGTACGACCGACTGGTGACTGAAAAAGATAACTTGGTGACTGAGGTCGTTGAAGAAGAGGACTCGATCGACATCAACACGCCACCACCGGGAAACCAGCTCGAGATACCGGAAACTGAAGGCGCTCAATCGACCGAGACTCCCGACGATGTAACACCGCCTCCAGTTAAAAGGGAGGAAATCTCGTCAAACGCCGCCGGTGATGCTGCCGACGATAAGAAGCCCAGCGATCTTCCAACGGAGAACAAAGAAGAAAGTTCAAATCCTGAAGACAATCAGAAGCAATCGAGCCTGCTTGAGATTCGCGGTCAAAAACCATCTTTTGTTTCAACAGTAAATCAAGAGGAGGAACAAAAAAAAGATCCCTCGAAAACGGAATTTTCCAAGGACGAATCTGGCAACGTTCAGTCCGGCGATGATGCGGCAAAAACCCAAGACCCCACGGACTCGACTCCAGACAAGACCGAGGAACAAAACAAAACCGAAGGTGGAATTGGGTCGATTGGCGATATCGAAGATGCCATCAACCAGCAGGACGATGCACCTCAAGTTCCAGAAGTTGAACGGCGAATCAAACCTCTTAAAGACGTTGTCGACGAACTGAAGCGTACGATGGCGGGGCCGGCAGCGAACAAGGCCATGGACGACGCCTTGAACCGTGCAGGCGTGCTGGTTCAGGCTCATTTTCAATTGCTACTCCGGGTCGAAGCTGAAAAACAGCAAGGGAAAACGCCCGAACAACCCGCACCTTTAGATTTTGAAAAAGTGGCCAAGGATTACAACCTAACTGCTCAAGAAACCGAATTGGTTGACATTGATGAGTTAGCGTTGACCGAAATCGGAAAAGTCCAAATCTATCGGCAACAAATGGTTCAAGGTCGAGTCATGCCGCAATTTGTCCGCGTTGCCGCCGTCATTTTCAGTGGATTCAACAACATCCGGTTTTACGAAAAAGATAAAGTCGATGACACTTGGGCGTCACAGTCCAAGTATCTTTACTGGTTGGTCGATAAAGCTGAAGCTAGAACACCTACCTACGACGAATGTAAGGACAACGTATTGGCTTTTTGGAAACAGCAAAAGGCGTACGAACTTGCATACGCTGAAGCCGAAAAGATTCAAAAGAAGGCTAACGAGAATCGGGATAAACGGCTGAGCGAACTGTACCCCGAAAAAGCTTTTCCAACGAACAGTTTCAGTTGGTTCAATAGCCTTGGTCAATTAGGACTGGCAGAGCCTGTTGGTGTTTCTGACGCGGGTAGCAAATTTATGGAAACTGCTTTCGGATTGGCAGAAATGGAAACGGGCATTGCACCTAACGAACCTAAGGAAATTATTTATGCAATCCAGTCTCTTACTGGGGTACCGACAAATGAAGAAACTGGGACCGACTTTTTGGAACAACAGATATTCAAATTCAAAAAGATCCCGGCGGAAGTACAACGAGTCAATGGTTGGTACTTGAGGGAACAGAATCAAAATTGGAATGACGAATTTGTCGCATCCATGGGATTGAAATGGATGAACCGGTAGTCGTTTAACTTCTCGTTCGCGTTTATTTTCCACTCGAAATTTAAACGCATTTGACCCTATCAAATCTTGGGCCCGGCCAACCTAGCCGGGCCCAATTTTTTTGTCGTGTTCAGCGAAAATGCCTATCGAATGCCTTCTTTAGTATTGCTGTTGTGGAGTGCATTCCTTTTTCTTTGTCATTGCTTACTGTTTGGCAAAAGCGGCTGTCGAGAAGGCAAAGAGTGCCTTTGAATTGCAAGTTTTGGAAAGGAAAGGTAAGAGTTTGGTTAACTGTTACAGCTTTAAAAAAATCGCTAGCAAATCACGATCGTTGCAACTCGATTTCTGGAGAAGATCGTCAAAATCCGAAAAATTGTGCGTTCACTACCTCGAACTGGTCGAAACAACTTTTGGATTCAAGGAATGAATTCGCGAGGGGGGTATCTCGCAGAGGTAATTCTCGAACATGGACGTTCGGCGGATTGCCATCTTCATTGCTTACCAAGCGATTGCCTTGGATCTGGGGGCGACAATGGTGTCGCGAAGTTCAGTAATTGATTGTTGCTTAGCTAGATTGTTTGTTTTGAGACCCCAACTTGCTGCTACGTGATGTGGCTGGTTGAAAACAAGCTGGATTGACTGCGGTCAACGATTAAACCAGGAGGAATCTCTAATGCGTCGTTTAGTGCTTGGAATCGCGGTCGCGGTTACATCGCTTATGCCAACTTTCGGTATGGCAGATGATCAGCAGATCGCTGATTACATCAAGACCCGCCTGCAAGCCGAACAGCAGGCTGGTAATCTCAAAGGATTTAATGTCGACATGCGAGTCGAAAACGGAACGGTCCTCTTCAAGGGTCACGTTTCCAACACCGCTCAAGAAATGACCATTCTTAAAACGGCCCAAGCCGCAGGTCATCTGGGCGTTGTCAAAGTCGTCGATGACATCAACATCCTTTCGACATCGGCCACAACCGTGGCCCAACCCACTTACGCTCAACCATTGCCAACGCAGGTCCCTGCTCGACAGGTTTCTGCCACTCTAGGCACAGGCGCGTCCAATGGCATTGTTGTCAGTGGCGATCCAATGCCATTCGCATCGAGCGGGGCACCTCAGCAGATGTCTGCTGCCCCGGCAATGCAAGCTTCGTATCCAGGTTCCGTTGGACCGGCAACCGAAGCTCCAAATCTTCCCGGATACGCTTGGCCCGGTTACGCAGCCCATCCTAACTACGGAGCTTTGAGTTATCCTCAGCAATACTCAGCTTCTGCATGGCCCTACATCGGTCCTTTCTATCCTTACCCGCAAGTTCCACTGGGTTGGCGTAAGGTATCGCTTGAATGGGATGACGGTTGGTGGATGCTTGATTTCCACGACAAGTAATCGTCAGAAGTACAATCTGAACGAAAATAATTCCCGTCTCAATCGGCGGGAATTTTTTTTGCATGGCGAGACGGCATCCAACCTCAGCGAGAATTTTCGGCCGAACTGACGCCGAGACTATCCCACTTCAATCGCAATTTCTTCAGTGCCTCCATTGCGATTTCGCGATTGGTTTGGGCACTCATTTTTGCGATGATTTTTTCCAGCCAATCTGCCAACGAACGAGCGTCGACGTACCGTTCCATCTCGTAATAAACTCGGATCGCATCGAAACACGCTCGGTAAACCCGACTATCTACGTTCGGGAAAGACTCGACCGTCTTAAACAGTTTACGTACTTCTAATCTTGAATCTTCATCATCGATGGCTACAAGATCGGCAAAGGTTGCCAATTCAAATTCACCAAAGATCAAATCCATTCGAAACGAGTAAAGCGCCTCGCGAAGCTGTTCGCCGCCTAAAGCTTCGACTTTATCCGAAAACTCGACAGCCTTTTCAAAAACAAACCTTTCGTTTTCCTTCCGGCTCAAAAGTGTTTTTATGACTTGGCCAAGTTTGATAATTGATGAAGGCTCGAGGGCAATTTTTTGGTGACGATTTTCAAGTTCCATCCAGAACTGATCCAACGCATCTGGTTCGTCGCCGTAATAAAAACGATTCGCCCAGGCTAGAGCAATCGCCAAGTGTGCTTTTGATGCGATGGCTGCGCTGGGATGTTCAGTCAATGTTCCATCAAGTTCAGCCACTGCATTTTGAAGCCCTTCGACCTTGAATTCAAATCGACTTTGAATCGAATCGAGGACGCTGACAGCTTCGATGTAGGAGACTTGAGCAAATTCTGTTTGGGACAGCGTCAGATCCAACTGCATTAATCGACGGGAGATTCTCATTCGGTCCCTATTCAATAGCATCGCAAAAACAGGTTTTTCGAGCGGCCAACGATCCCGATATTCAAGCGATTGGTCGATCAATTCAAAAATATTCTCCGAAGCCAGTAACTTTTCAAGTTTGGTGTTAGGCTTACCAGATTCGTCAAGTTGACGTTTGGCTTCGACCATCTCAGCCGACGAATCCAGTGATTCGGTTTTCGGGGCAACTGAAACGGTACCGATCTTAGCGTTGGGAAGGGGAATCGATTTCACAGCAGTTTTCTGTTCCGGTTGAATAGTTCTTGAAGCCCGGGTTTGCATCAAGTAATTCAAAAACAAGCCCAGCCCAATCAACAGGAATGTCCCAATCCAAATTCGCCGATAAAACCAAACAAATGAAAAAGCTAACCCCAAAGCATCCCCGACCGAAAGCCTTGGGTCGACCGGATCAATCTCTGGATCAAGTTTTCTTTTTCTTGAATTCATTTTCAATGATGATTTGCGTCAGCAGGTCGTGGGTCTTATCCAGACGTTTCGAATGCGGTAAAACGAAGGAGCTGTCCATTAAGATAGACACTTCCAGTCTAACTTTTCCGTATGAAAACCCAAACCGACATCCGCTCGTTTTACGAATTTCAACCGCTGGTTTCGCTGGATCACGCGTGGCAGATTGGATTCGTCATCGGATTGTTAATCGCTTTGGCAAGCGTCACGATTTGGATTCATCATCGATCGGTCCGAAAGGCTTCTTGGTCACTTGGCTTGCTTTTAAATGCGACCCGTCTGACGATGCTGGGGTTGCTATGTCTGTTCTTTCTCAATCCAGTCAAACGCACAGAAACGAGATTCGAAAAACCGTCGCGACTTGTTTTTTTAGTCGATACGAGTTTGTCGATGGGATTGGTTGACCCGTTGGATCCAAACCGTCGTTCCCAAGATGAATCTCGAATTTCAAAAGTAAAAAACTGGTTAACCCAAACCGACGCCATCAGGCAGCTTATCGAGCATCACGAATTAGAATTTTTTCAGTTTGGTGGCTCCGATTCAATTCAATCGGTAGCTATCTTTCCAAAAGCCAATTCTATTGCAACTCAAAGCCTCCGCCCCTCCGACCCTATGCAGCAGGATCTTTTAAAAAGATACGGGCAATGGATCGGGATTGGGAAAGCCACCATCGTTTTTGGAGGGCTGGCGATCATCACCATTCTTTGTGCGATTGCCTTAGGTCTATTTCGTCCAGCTGATCGTGTTATAGTTCGTCTGTATCAAGTTGGTATTCCCGGAATATTGCTTACCGTTTTGCTAGTCGCAATTGTCGATTTGAATACTTCCGAATTGAATTGGCTGACCTCGGTAGGGCTTACCACGTTTCCTGAAAATTTGGCTTTGGCCGAATCAGCGGAATCGCCAGAACAAGAAAATTCAGCCGAAGATTTGGACCGAAACAAATTCAAATGGGTTGAAAGTCTTATTTCAAAGGGGACTACAACTCCTATTGGGTCCGCATTGCAACAGATCATTAATCGAGAACGTGGCGGAGCGATCGCCGGCATCATTTTAATTTCAGACGGAAATTCCAATTCCGGATTGCGAATCGAGCAAGCCACAGCCGAGGCAGCCAACGCCGGAATTCGACTTTATCCGGTTGGAATCGGATCTCGAATGCCGTTGCCAAATTTGTCGGTTACCGATTTTCAGGCCCCTCCCAAAACTTATCCTGGCGATCCATTTCAATTGAAAGCGATCATTAAAAATTTGAATATGCAAACCGCTGACATTACGGTTCAACTCTTTTCACAATCAACCACTGACGATTCAAAAGAAATTTTAGAAGACGAACAAACTGTGAAAGTCAACGAGGTTTCCAGCGACTTGACGACTGTCAAATTCAGCGTTACCCCAGAAAGAGTGGGAAAAATTCGATACACCATCAGAGTACGTCCACTGCCAAGTGAATCCAATCGAAACGACAACCAGTTAAGTTCTTCAGTGGAAGTGATTGAGCGTAGAACCAAAATCCTGATCATCGCTGGTGGTCCCACTCGCGAGTTTCGGTTCCTTCGGAATCAGTTTTTTCGTGACCCGGAAATTGAATCTCACGTTTGGCTCCAGTCCGCCAAACAAGGCGTCGATCAGGAGTCCGATCAGTTGCTCGATCAATTTCCTGCCAAACAAGATGATATGTTTCAGTACGACTGCCTGATCGCGTTCGATCCTGACTGGAGAATGTTAACTCCGGACCAATCTCAACTTCTTGAAAATTGGATTGCCGAACAGGCGGGAGGAATGTTAGTGGTGGCCGGTCCAGTCAATACGCCAGAATGGACTCGCCAACCGCGAGGCACTCCCGGGATTGATCTCATTCGCAAATTGTATCCCGTCTCGTTTTACAGCCAGGGGACCGCTCAACTGAAACTCGGAAGATTCGGCGGTCGAGAGGCATTTCCAATCGGGTTTTCCCGTGTGGGTCGAACCAGCGAGTACTTAAAGATTGCGGAATCCGAAGTTGACAGCCGAAACCAATGGGATTCGTTTGCAGGCGTTTACGGATATTACGCTGTCAACGAATCGAAACCGGGTGCCGAAATTTTATCTCGATTTACTGATCCAGAGACTTCCGTTGCCGGTCAACTTCCAATTTATATGGCCAGTCATTTTTACGGCTCTGGCAGAGTTTTCTTTCAAGCGTCTGGCGAGATGTGGAGGATTCGTCGAATCGACGTTTCGTTGTTCGAACAGTATTACATTCGGCTGACACGCTGGCTTGCTCAGGGCAGGTTGTTTCGGCAATCCTCAAAAGGGATTCTATTATCCGACCGTGAACAGTGTTGGGTTGGTGATTCCTTTTCGCTAACTGCTATTTTAAAAAACTCTCAGAATCAGCCTTTGGAAATTCCCGAAGTGCCTGCAACCCTTTTCGCCCCCAACGGATTGAGCCAACAAATTGTAATGAAAAAGGAGCCCAATTCCGTCCGACGCGGCACATATTCGACTTCCATTGTTGCGTCATTCGAAGGGGAATATCGAGTTCGGTTACCTTTGCCTCTGGATCAGAATTTTGAAACTCTGACGACTTCGGTTCGAGCCAAAATTCCAGATCTTGAAAAAGAGCAGACGGAACGAAACGAGGAACTCCTTCGCCAAATAGCCGATAAAACCGAAGGTCATTATTTTGAAGAACTCGAAAATTTCCTAGCAAATTCCGATAAAAATGCTACGCCTTTAAGCATCATCCAACCTCAGGATCAGGAGTCGTTTCTGGTTGGAGTATCCGATCCTGTTTTTCAAAGGAAATGGATGATTTGGCTGATGATACTGATAACTGGCCTATTTTCGCTAGAATGGCTGTTAAGAAGAATCAACAGACTCGCCTGATATTTGGGACAACTTTCTGGTGGGTTGGTGGACTTTGCCAGACGTTCGTTGAATTCCGACGTGAAAGGAATTTTGATTAGTCTCACCAATAGAAACCCGCATTTTTTGCTGTAACGGCATAACAGATTCTAAGTCTTACAAACTCCAATCTGTTTTCGAGATTGCAAGATCCGAATCGGATTTTAAGTTAAGGCACTGATCGAGCCCCATGGAAAAAAAAAACAATAATCTTCTGCTGTCGCCCGAGCTTGTTTCTTTGCTCGATCACCTGAGGTCCAGAATCCGTCGAGTCATTCTTTTCGAAGGATTGTGCTGGATTTTTTGTGCGTTAGCAGTTGGGTTTTGGGTTACATTCGTACTGGATTACATTCCAGTGCAATTCGCTTTCGATGAATTATCGATCAATGCTCGATTGGTTCTCCTTTTGCTAACGGGACTTGGACTTACATTTCTGCTTAGTTGGTTCATTCTGCGTAAAATCTTTGTGCCGCTGCCCGATTTTAGCATGGCGATTTTGGTCGAAAAAAGATATCCCGAATTTAACGATGCACTTCTAACGACGATCGATCATTTCCAAGCCACCCAAATTTTTTCGAATACTGAAATCGGATTACTGAAACGATCCCACGATCGTGCAGTCAAACTTGCCAGCGGTGTAGACCTTACCAAAATAATTAGCTCCAAACCTGCTCGGAATGCAATGACGGCATCAGTCATTTGCTTCCTTTCGATCATTTTGTTTTTTGTGGCTCAACCACAGACGGCGACCACAGCAACTATGCGAATTTATTCGTTATCAAAAAACCGATGGCCGCGAGCGACCCAATTAAGGATGGTAGGAATTCGAATCCTTCGAGATTCTATCGTCGAAGGAGTTTCCGATTGGGACGTCTTCCTCAAACCAGCCAAAGACAGCATATTCAAGGTGGCTTCTGGTAGTCGGTTGACATTGACGGTGGACGCGGATTGTCGACCCGAATCCAATTTCCGTTTGCCCGAAAAGTGTTGGCTCAATTATTGGTCAAAAAATTCTCGTGGAACCGTACGATGCAAAAAGATAGGCTCGGTTGTTAACGGAAAACAGCGCTATTCGGTGGACGGTCAACCTTTCTCAAGCGTTATCGAATCATTCGAATTTGAGATCTACGGTGGAGACCATCGGATCGGTCCCTACCAAATCGAAATTGCTAATACTCCGATGATTACTTCAACCCAGCTGTTTTGTCAGTTCCCCGATTACCTTCAAGACAAGGACTTGCTGAAATGGTCCGATCGAAAAATTGAATGGACAGGACAAGCTACTTTGCCCGCTGGTACAAAAGTTAACGTCGAGTGTTTTTCAAATAAACCAGTCCAGTGCTTTTACAGCAGTATTAATGGCGAACCAGTCGAACAGCACTTTGTGTCGAGCGAAAAATCTTTTACGTTTTCATTGCCGCAATTGTTCTCGCCAGTCGAATTGCGAATCTTCATCAAGGATGACGACAACATTCTGCCCAACATTCCCCACACCATTCAAATTGATCCGGTCCAAGACATTCCCCCGAATTTGAGCGTGCGGTTGAAGGGTATTGGAAACGTGATTACGCCAATGGCACAGATACCTATTTCCGGTACCGTCGCCGACGACTATCGAATCAAACGAACTTGGGCCGAAATTGAAATCTCGGGTCGAAAACCATTTGAGCTAGATGTAGATCTGCTCAATCGTCGCAGGTCGGTCGCCGAACATGATTTTCTCGTTCGGCCGGAAATGGATCTGCAAAATCCGAACTTGGTACCGGATGCTGGCAATACTGTTTCCATCTCGATCCAGTCTTCAGATTATTATGATTTAGGTAGCCAACCCAATATCGGATCCAGCGATACCTATCTTTTTGAAGTTGTTTCTCCGGATCAGCTACTCCGAATTTTGGAACAGGAAGAAGTCGGCCAACGTCGTCGGTTGGAACAGGTGTATTCGGAATTGAATCAGATAAAGAAACTGATCCAAAGAAGAATCTCAGACGGAACGCAGGATATTGGGTCAAGCCGCTGGCTAGAACCGGGCGAAAAATCCGACTCTGATGTGACAGCCGTCAGCAAATCGACGGACTTTGAGTTGTTGCTGATCCAACGAGCGTCGATGCAATGCGAAAAATCTCTGAATGAAATCGTAGGCAGTAAAAAAGCGTTTCAGGATTACTACCTTCAATTGAGTAACAATCGTGTCGACACACAGGATCGTCTTGAGCGATTGTCCATTCAAATTATAAATCCACTCGAATTGATCGGCACCCAATCTCTAACCGACTTCAAAAATCAAATCTCAGAGCTGGAACGGGATTTGCGCGACGTGCAAAATGTCCGTCAATCGAACTTATCATTGTCTTCCAAAATTGAACCAGCTCTTGATTCGTTGGATCAGACGCTGAATAGTCTCAACCAAGTTATTGAAGTTCTAATCAAATACGAAACACAAAACGAACTTCTTGACATAGTCCGAAGGATGATTGACCGACAAACAGAACTACTCGAAAAGACAAAAATTGAACGGCAGGAAAGGGCATTTGACGGTTTACTCGATTTAAAAAACCCATAAAGTCCAACAGATATGAAGTGACTTACCGAGATTTATCGTAAAATTAGCAGTGGCAAAAAAATTTGCTAACAGGTCGACCTTAATTAGACGGACGACGATCACAGTCATGAAAAATTCGACTTTCAGAATCCCGGTTCTTATCCCTTTTTTACTGAAAGGTGTCGCTGTCCTGTTAGTTTTGATCTCAAGTGATTTGATAGCCCAACCTGGATCGACCGAACTCGACTTAAAGTCTCCAAAAGAGTTAAAATCTCCAAAAGTAAGTTTACAGGAGAGCCAAAAATCGTTGGCTCAAGAATACCGGCTGTTTGAAGAAAAGCTCTTTACACTTTTTGAGTATGAGAAAAAGCAAAATCCAACGCGTGCCAAATTACTCAAACAGGCGTTTCAGATGTCGCAAGAGAAAATGACCGCGAGCCAACTTGAACAAATTGCTCTGTCGTTAAATGATTCCAAGTTCAAGGCCGCTGAAAAAAATCAGGCTCAAGTTTTAACCAACCTTAGCGAATTGTTATATCTACTGCAGACCGAAGACCGCGGAAGCCGAGTACGCGATCGAATCAAACGGTTTCAACAGTATTTGAGCGACGTTGATCGTCTGTTGAGAAATCAAAAGTCGGTCCGTGGACAAGCCGAAAGAAAGGAACCAATACCCAGTCTTGTTCCTTCACAGATCAAGATTCTTGAAAGAACGGTCCAACTTTCTGACGAAATGCAGAACGAAGCGGCTGAATCGCCAAATCGAATCAATGACTCATTACCCGAAAAAAAATCGTCTGAAGACCCGGGACAGCAGGGCAAACCTGCACCAGATTCGCCTAATGACTCCAAAATTCAAGATTCGCAATCCGCTGGGCAAGACAACTCAGAAACCATAAATCCAATTGCTCAAAACCTTCAACGAGCCGTAGACCGGATGCGTCAGGCTCAAAGAGAACTTGAAATGGCCAAGGTCAAAAACGCTGTTTCCAGAATGCAGCAGGCCGAAGAAAAGCTTGCCGCCGCGAAAAGAGATTTAGAAGAAATTTTGAGACAACTTCGTGAAGAAAAAATTGAAAGAACCCTTGAAAAATTGGAAAGCCGATTTCGGGTCATTCTTGAAAAACAGGTTAGGGTTTTAGAAAGCACCAACAAACTCAATCGGATCGGACGTTCTCAACGAGGGCCCCAATTCGAAATCCAATGCGGTAAACTTTCGAAACAACAGGACGAGATTCAATCTGATCTGAATCGAGCCTATCTTCTTTTAATTGAAGATGGTTCCTCCGTGGCCTTTCCTTCAACAGTCGAAGAAGTTCAAAAAGATATGATTCAAGTTTCCAATCGACTTCAGAGGGCCCGGATTGATGAATTGACAATCGAACTTCAAAACAGCATCGTTCAAACTTTGAAATTTCTTATCGATTCATTAGTACAAAGCCAGGTAGATCGAGAAAAAATGAAACAGGCCCAATCCTCGCAGCAGGGCCAACCCGGCGAACAACCATTGGTTCAACAGATCGCCGAACTTAAAATGATTCGCGAATTGCAAAACCGCATTTTCGTACGGCATCAACGGTACAACGCGTTGCTTGGTGACCCCTTAGATCCAGTTGGATTTGCCACCGAAAAAGATTTACAGGCTGCCTTGAATCGTTTGTCTGATAAACAGCTAAAATTGACTAACATTACCCGAGATATTGTTTTGGAGTCCGCAAAATGATATCCGATCAAGATGGTCGTTTCGAACTTCAAAAAAATAACAGTCTTTTCGTTGTCGTATTATTTTGGTTCATCTGGTTGACATGCAACGCGAGCAACATCACTTGCGTTGCTCAGAATACTGAAGAGAACCAGGAAGAGCTTGCGTCGGATCGCTCATGGAAAACACCGACAGATGAGGCAGTTCTTTCGAAATTTCGACAATCGGTTATCGCAGATAGGCTGGCGTTACAAAAGGATACAGTCGATTCTTGCCTGGACCATTTAGCGGTTGCAATGGATACCGAGCCGAACGATCGGCTCACTCAGCTCGTCGATGCTGCTGCGAAAATACGGCCTGATTTAAATGAATTAAAATTAGTCCTTAAATCCGAGATTGATTCCTTTGACATTGCTGCCCTCGACCGATGGGCCGCGGATCGTTCCAAAGTTGATTTCATTGACGCCAATGTCCGGCTATTTATTTCCAG
>JBCCSJ010000107.1:0-15720 GCA_039200505.1 Planctomycetota bacterium
GTAAATTCGGAGTGAGTCTTCGGGCTGATCTTCCGGAAATTCTGTTTGCTTTCGTTGGTTCAACCATTCATCATAACGGTCAATAGGACCTATGAAAAAATCAACCTCTGCACCGGTGCTTCGACCGATCCAGTCTTTTTGACGTTTTTTGATGCCCTCGGGCCAATCAAGCATATCGAGATCGTTTTCGAGGCGATCCGCGTATGCAGTGATTCGTAGCATCCACTGCCGGAGCGGTAGTCGCTGGACTGGATGGCCGCCAACATCGGAAACACCGTCAACAACTTCTTCGTTCGCCAAAACGGTGCCAAGAGTAGGGCACCAATTAACCGGCGCGAAAGACTCAAATGCCAAACGGAATTTGTCTTGGTACTTTCGTATCGCTTCTGGGCCGTCATTGGAGATTTGCTCTGGAATCGGCAACTCATCAATCGGTCGTCCTTTCTGTTGATCCGGATCAAACCAGGTATCAAAAAGGACGACAAAAATCCACTGTGTCCACTTAAAGTAGTCAGCGTCGGTCGTGCTAATGCATCGGTCCCAGTCGTAACTGAAACCAAGGTTCTTCAATTGCCGAATGAAAGTCTGAATATTCTTTTCAGTGAACTCTCGGGGGGAAGCGTTGTGTTTGATCGCATGCTCTTCGGCAGGTAATCCGAACGCGTCAAATCCCATTGGATGCAACACCGATTTTCCAGCCATTCTGGCTTGGCGGGCTACAATATCCGTGGCGGTGTATCCTTCCGGATGCCCTACGTGCAATCCTTCGCCACTTGGGTACGGGAACATATCCAACACGTAAACTTTCTCACCTGTCAGCTCGGAACTCGTTTTAAAAGTTTTGTTCTCGTCCCAGTATCGCTGCCATCGAGGTTCAATGGCTGCAGGATTGTATTTTGGCACTTTCGCTACCCTGTACGGATTTCACGGATCCAAATTGAAGTTGCATATCCTATCAAAAAGCGGATTTACAGGCAGGACTAAGTCGCAAGTTAAAGGTTCACTTGCCCCGTCATGGTCTAACAATTGACCGATATCTTGATGTCAACTTAGCTTTTTGCTCCGATGCTCCAAATTCCGATCATCGGTGACAACCGATGACGTCCCAATTTTCTCTCGCCCAAAACTTTGCAATCCATTGAGTGGTGAAATTCAGTATCAATCAGATGCAAAAGCGGAGGAATGCCGATCGTTCCCCCTCCATCTGGCTGATCGAAGTGGGCATTTTTCAAAGTTTTGGTAAACTAGGGGTTGGAAAACGGCAACGAGGCTTTCATGATTCGAAGACATCCAAGAATCCGATTGGTTGAACAGGAACGCGAAATGATGCGCGTTGCTGGTCAATTCAATGCGGCGCTACTCGACTTTGTTCGGCCCCAAATTCAACCCGGGGTGAAAACGGAATATCTTGACCAGATCATCCATGAGTATACGCTCGATCATGGGCACATTCCTGCCTGTCTTGGTTATCCGGGAGAACAATTCCCATTCCCAAAAAGTTGTTGTATCAGCGTCAATGAGGTGATCTGCCACGGCATCCCGGGCGCTTACGAGCTTCAAGATGGTGACATCGTGAACGTGGATTTGACCACGATCGTGGACGGATGGCACGGGGATCAGTCGGAAACATTTTTGATCGGATCCGTTTCGGACGAAGCCAGAGCTGTGACTCAATGTGCGTTTGACTGCTTGTATCTTGGCATTGACGCATTGTCACCCGGGTGTCGCGTTTCGGTGATCGGCGAAGCGATCGTCAACTACGTACGAAAAAACTTCGACTTTGGTATCGTCGACAAGTACGTCGGTCATGGGATTGGGACTCAATTTCATCAGCGTCCTAATATCCCTCACGTTCCCAGTCCCCAATCCAGAAGGGAGCGATTGCATCCTGGGATGTGTTTTACAATCGAACCGATGATCAACGGGGGAACCTCTCGTTCGGTTTGTGATCGGAGCGATGGGTGGACCGTTCGCACTCTCGACGGGCGCCTTTCGGCTCAATTTGAACACACCATTCTGATGACTGAAGATGGCCCCGAAATTTTGACTCTGACTCAAAACGGCCCTCAAAGAAGTCATAAATTTTGAATTCGTGTTAGGGTTTTCTGACCCAATCCTGGTTTTGCGATCTGCATCAGTCCATTCTTCGCGGCTAAAAATTAGAGATGTTCTGTCGGCGGGCTCCACCCTGCCCCAGTCTTCAGGGATGGCTTTCGGTTTCTAAGTGAAACATTACAGGCTCATTGTTCCAAAGGTTAGCCAGAGTGCTATCACCGATAGGCTTGAGCCGAAGTTTGGATTTCGCTAAAAGTCGCGATAATATTTGGGGACCGAAGCCTTGCACCAATTTTTTAATTGCCAGCGACTTTACAATCCACCGAATCAAGGATGATTCTAATATGAAAACGGCACATCTGATCAGCGCGTTGGTCTTGCTGACGGTGGCTTGCGCGAATTTCAAACCGGTCCACTGCCAATTGGTTTCTGATGACATCCAGTTCCCCTACCAAGCTATCGTTTTAAACGATGAAACACCGATACAGAGCGGTCCTGGCGGGGCTTTTTATTCGACTGCAAAATTGAGCCAAGGTGACACCGTCGAGGTCTATCGCCACGACCCTGGAGGTTGGTGCGAAATTCGGCCCGTTGAGGGAAGCTTTAGCTTGGTTCCCAAATCAACTCTCAAAGTCGTAGCGGAAAACATAGGCGAAGTCATCGATGACGGAACTCGGGCTTGGGTTGGGACACGAGTTGAAACGGTTTCGCAACCATTGTGGCAAGTCAAACTAAAATCAGGTGAACAGGTTGAAATTTTGGGGGAAGCAAGCTGGCCCGATCCCCAAGGACACTCCACTGAGTGGTACCAAATCGCACCGCCATCGGGCGAATTCCGTTGGATCAAAATGGCCGCTATCCAATTACCACCTGCGATTGTTCTAGACCCAGGGGTCAAACGAGTCGACTATTCCGAACAAGCGGTGGCGGATGCAAATCGAATTCCAAAATCCAACCAAGTTCGCTCTCGGTACGACCTGCCAGAGCAAGTTCAGCCAGAGCAACTCCTCCGGCCAGAACCAATGAAGCTTCGATCAAAAGCCGAATTAATGCCAAATGGAAACATCCATTCGCAAAACAACTTTGATTCCCAAAATCTTGGACCAGTCACATCATCAGCCCCCGAAGTTGTGACCGCCACCTACATTCAAGAAACACCATCGCCGTTCAATCAAGGGTGGAAGCCAGCTTCCAGTCCAATCCCACAATCCAAACTCAATCCTTCATCCACGAATCTAAGTACCCTGCCTACCTATTCGCCACCGACCGGTTTACAAGTACCGTCCCAATCGAATCCAAGGGTGGCTTCCTTGGACAGGTCCGTCCCTTCTGTCAGTTTTGCCAATCCAAATCAGACCAGCCCCAACTCATTCAACCAATTGGATCAATTGACATCTGTTGCAACGCCCCTCCAGATCGGTAATCTAAGCGAGCTTCGATTTGAATGGAGCAAGGAAATGTCAAGGTCTCCCGCAAGTTGGCGGATCGATTCATTCCTTATGGCCGCACGAAGGTTGTTGAATCAGGCGGGAACTCCGCTCGAAATTGAAAGCATCAATCGCATTATCACCAAAGCTGAAGCTTGTCGCTCCATTCAGACTGGATATTCTCAATTCCCGGATTTGGCCAAGAAACCGAAACCAAACTTGGATTCGAATTCTATCAGCGGTTACGATGCGGAAGGTTGGCTCAAAGAGATGGTCCAAAATGGTGGGCAAGAAAATACGACCTACGTTTTGTTAAACGATGCCGGGAAAATTATCTTTCACGTCGCACCTGCTCCAGGAATGAACATCAAACGCTACGTCAATTTCAAAGTTGGAATTCTGGGAATTCGCGGATTTCATACCCGTCTCAATTTAAATCACGTGACGGCTCAGCGTTTGGCGAAACTCGAAGAGCCTCGCGGTCGTTTTTAAGTTGCGTCAGTGATTCGCACTCTCCAAAATTTTTGATTCCGAGTTTGGAAATCTTTTATAAGATAGATAGCGTGTTTCATCGAATCATTATTGAAAAGCGTTGAGGATGATTCTTCGCATCTGGCAACTTATTCCAAGAACCATTTCGATCTGGATTGGAGCCAACGCTTCCAGAATGTCGGCCGCACTGACCTACTATACGGTCCTCTCTTTGGCTCCCATTTTGATGATCGCGATTGCAATTGCGGGATACGTTTACGACGATCATTTGGCAGAGCACGAGATCCTAAAACAGGTTAATGCATTTACGACGCCGGAAATTGCCAAAACGGTATCGAATTTAATCCAGAATGCCGTTCGCCCTGAATCTGGACTTGTCGCCGGTTCAATCAGCCTTTGCATTCTTGTTTTTGCCGCATCAGGCGTGTTCACCCAGTTGTACGATACATTCAATGACATTTGGGAGGTTTCCCACGAGGACAAAAACGGATTCCTGCTGGAACTTCAAAAACGATTGATTGGGATCGGGATGGTTTTTCTGATGGGCGTTTTGTTGATTACTTCTTTGATCATCAATTCAGCGTTTACCTACTTAAGTTCGTTGGTCGACGGAAGTTATCCGGTCCTGGTGGGTTGGCTTAGTTTTGCCGACCGGGGATTTTCGTTTCTGTTAATGCCACTCGTTTTTACGATGATGTTTTGGTTTTTACCCGCAACGAAAATACGAGCTACGGATGCTTTGCCAGCCGGTTTTCTAACAGCCTGCTTGTTTGCGGGAAGCCGATATCTGATCGGGCTCTATCTGGAGTTTTCGACCACCAGCGAAGTCTATGGAGCAGCTGGATCGTTGGTTATTTTGCTCATTTGGGTTTACATTACCGGCATGGTTGTATTCTTGGGGGCCTCTTTTAGTCGTGCCTGGGCAATCACGTTTGGTTCTCGCACAATTCCGAATTCTGATAATAGCGAAGTGCCTCAAACGGAAATTGGGGATGTCACCGAACCATCTGACTCCGCAGCTGACGGTCAATCAAATTCATCTAATTCATCAGGTCCCTCCCCTTCTCCGCCTCTTGTTCCGACACGCCGAGTCTAAATTTCCGGGCGATCCCAGATGTTTCTTTGAGATTGTCGTCGATGACGGCGGATCGTTCGGAACGGCTTAATGGCCGTGGTCAAGAAAAAGTTTTCGGGTTACGATTTGGTCATTGAAACGCAGTTTTTAAGATCAGGATCGACTTCAAATGGAAGCCGGAATCGTCGGATTACCCAACGTTGGTAAAAGCACTTTGTTTAATGCATTGACTTTGTCGAAAGCAGCAGCGAGCGAGAATTACCCGTTTTGCACGATCGAACCCAACGAAGGGATCGTCAGCGTCCCCGACTCACGTCTTCAGCGGATCACAAAATACATTGTTCCGCAAAAGGTGATTCCAGCAACCTTGAAACTCGTTGATATTGCCGGGATTGTCGAGGGGGCCAGCAAGGGGGAAGGGCTGGGAAACAAATTTCTAAGTCATATTCGGGAAGTCGACGCCATCCTGCAGGTTGTCCGCTGTTTTGAAGACCCGGATGTGATCCATGTGAGCGGAAATGTCGATCCAATTTCCGACATCGAGACAATCGAAATGGAGTTGATGTTGGCGGACATCGAAACGCTTGAAAATGCCCTGAAAAAAGCGGAAAGAACAGCGAGGTCAGG
This sequence comes from Planctomycetota bacterium, assembly GCA_039200505.1. GTDB lineage: Bacteria > Planctomycetota > Planctomycetia > Pirellulales > Pirellulaceae > Mariniblastus. Next base: position 5,677 of record JBCCSJ010000107.1, read on the forward strand.
GGACAAGGATGCCAAACATCTTGCCGAAACGATTCAAAAATGTCTGGCCCACCTGGCAACCGAAGTCCCCCTGCGAGCTCTTAATTTGAATGAGCCCGAACTTAAGGCAATTAAAAGCTACGGTTTGTTAACCCACAAACCGATTTTGTATGTTGCCAATGTCGCCGACGACGACCTGGATGGAAAATCTCCCTTGGTTGATAAAGTGCGAGATTACGCTGACAAAGTGAAAGCTGGTTTTGTGGTTGTCAGCGCCAAGATCGAGGCCGAAATCGCCGAACTTGACCCTGAAGATCGCCCCGAAATGTTGGAAGCGGTGGGGCTTGAAGAACCTGCCTTAAATGTGCTGGCCCGAGCGGCATACACAACGCTGGGGCTGGAGAGTTACTTTACTGCCGGCGAAAAAGAAGTTCGTGCCTGGACGATAAAAAAAGGAGCTACCGGCCCGGAAGCTGCCGGAGTCATCCACACCGATTTTGAACGCGGATTCATTCGCGCCGAAGTTTATACGCTGGATGATCTTGAGGAACATCAATCGGAATCAGCGATCCGTCAAAACGGTAAACTTCGAACGGAAGGAAAAAACTATGTCGTTCAAGACGGCGACATTTGTCACTTCCTATTCAACGTATAAAACCAGTCCAATTATTCGAGTGGAAGCTTGTGACCCATTTTATCTCGTTTGGTTGCAAGATACTTTTCATTGTGTTCATTCGTCGGTGGAACGATTGGGATTTGGTCCACAACTTTAAGGTCAAATCCGCGAGGATTGAATGCTTCTACTTTTTTAGGATTGTTGGTTAACAAGCGAACCTGCTTTAACCCAAGATCCTTTAAAATCTGAATTCCGACGCCATAGTCTCGCAAATCTGCTCCATGACCCAAGGCAAGATTGGCTTCAACGGTATCCATCCCTTGATCTTGCAGAGCATAGGCTTTGACCTTTTCGGTCAGGCCGATTCCGCGTCCTTCCTGAGGCAGATAAACAAGAACACCGTTGCCTTCGTTGGCAATCATTTGTAGTGCCAAGTCAAGCTGTTCACCACAATCACACCGCAAAGATGTGATCAAGTCACCGGTAAAACAACTACTATGCATTCGAACCAATGGAGCAACATCTTGTTGAGATGGATCTCCAAAAACCAGTGCAATCGGTTCCTGGGCTTCGTGCTGTACCTTGTAAGCGTAAATTTTGAAGTCACCGTATCGAGTGGGTAATTTAGCCACTGCTTCTCGCGAAACCAGTTTTTCACTCGTCCTTCGATGAGCGATTAAGTCCTCGATGGTGATGATGCAGATCCCTTTTTGTTTTGCTAATTCAATCAGTTGATCGCGAGTTGCCCGATTGCCTGTCTCGTCCAGAATTTCGCATAGAACGCCAGCAGGTTTCAAACCGGCCATTCGAGCCAGATCGACGGCTGCTTCCGTATGACCGGCACGCCTTAAAACGCCACCTTTTTTTGCCAACAACATGTGAACGTGGCCCGGTCGTTGGAAATCGTCAGGCTGAGACGTTGGATCGGCGATCGCCTTGACGCACATTGCTCTTTCGTCGGCTGTGATGCCAGTTCGAGCGTCGATATGATCCAACGGAGTCAAAAACGCCGTGCAGTTGTTGGAATTGTTCAACGTGTTGTCAACCAACGGAAACAGCTTCAACCGCAATGCCGTCTCTTCTAAAATCGGCATGCAAAAATCCCCTCGACCGCTTAACATCAAATTGATCGTTTCGGGCGTGATGTTTTCAGCAGCAGCGATGTAATCACCCTCATTCTCGCGATGCTCGTTATCCAGAACGATGACGACGTTCCCGTTACGAATCGCTTCGACCGCGTCGGGGATTGCAGAAAATTCAGGGTTCATGATTACCTTTTTAAAGTCAAAGCGTTTTAAACTGATCCAGATTTGCCTGCTGTCGAAATTGGACCAAACCTTGGATTCATTTCTATTACGAACGACGATCGCTACAAACTACGCACCCGAGGCCTATAAATATTCTTCGATATCGCGAAATCGTCGATTGCAAACACATTCTACGTTGAGTTGGCGATTGGAAAACGGCTATTCTGTTGGCAATCCAGATTAAAAGAACGAGAGGGATGGGCGGTAAGAATTGGACAGCCACCGATCCCTGGCAACGGTCAAAGCGGATACCCTCGCCGCCATGACATGGACATTCAATACAATATAGTTGTAAACCGCAAATCAAAGGGCTCTGATGTCTGACTTGAGAGTGAATTCAAATCGATCGGGCCGAAATATCAAACGGCTTTTCCCAATCTTCATTTTTGCATTCTGGATTTTGTGCGGTTTGTCGCTGGTTAATGGGCAAAAAGACAAATCAGATCTGGTCAGGAATCCCAAAACCGAAGGGCGGCATATCGACACGAGGTCGCGAGGATTGTTGGCAAGGCTTCTGCTGTTATCAGATGACAAAAAGAACCCGCCGCAATTCGAATTTGAGAAAAAAGGGGCAATCGTCTACCGGAAGTTTGATCAGGCTGACTTAAAATGTGACCTCTATCTTCCCGAAGGTGAAGGGCCCTTTCCAGCGATATTGGCGGTCCACGGTGGCGCTTGGAAATCGGGGACCAAGTTTTCGATGCTGCGTCACGCGTGGAGGTTGGCGGAAGCGGGCTACGTTGTGATGGCAATCAATTATCGTCATGCTCCAAAAAATAAATTTCCGGCACAAATCGAAGATTGCAGATATGCAGTCCGTTGGTTGCGATTGAACGCGGATCATTACCGGGTGGATCCCAACCAGATCGGTGCTTTCGGCTATTCAGCGGGCGGGCATCTCGTTTCGCTACTCGGCACCGCACCAGCGGAAAAATTTCCGGACGATCATTTACCTGATGAATTAAAACCGTTCGACTGTCGCATCAAAGCCGTTGCTGCTGGGGGTGCGCCGTGTGAATTTGGCTGGCTAAAGGGGAACTCGAAAATTTTAGCTTATTGGCTTGGCGGGTCCAAAAACGACAAACCCGAAATCTATCGCTCTGCTTCGCCGACTTCTTTTGTAACTCCTGACGATCCTCCGTTTTTCTTTTTTCACGGCGAGTCTGACCTGATCGTGCCTCCGTCCAGTTCCCTCAAACTGCACGAAGCACTAAAACAATCGGGTGTAGAAACTCAATACTATGTTGCTGAGGGTTACGGTCACATCGGAACATTCAGCGATTTAAGCTGGATAGATCCGATAATCCAATTTTTCGACCGGCACTTAAAAAAATGAGTCGCAGAATCATTAAGGACAGCGATGCTTGACCGCGAAGAATACATCGAACAATCCTATCTTTTTAATGGACTCAATAACAGGCTTGAGGAATCCGATCCAGTTCAAGTCGTAATGAAACATCTTCGGGACGAAATTCTGAGCACGACCAAGTTGCCCATGGCCATTGATTTCTTGTTGGCCGAATTGACTCACGTGGGGACAATGGCAACGGCTATGAAAAAGCTGCCCCATTATTTTGAACCGTTTCAGACGTTTTTGATCCGTTGTGCTGAAGATGATCAGGGCAGATTTGACATGCGACTGGCCCTCCAGATTTTAGAGGCCGAAGCGAAGTTTCGTGCTGATAATCAGGACCCGGTTGCGATGTTCTTTTTTCAATTCGAAACTCTCTGTTTGAACCATCTGGATTACGATTTTGGTTTACACGCGATTTCCCAAGATTCGACCTACGATAAGACTTGGCAAAAATGGATCCTTTCGGTTAGACATCAGGTCGGCATGGTGGGACTGGCAGATTTGATTTATGTGCACAGTGATTATTACAAAAATAGGCAGAAGGAGCGGTTGGATCGGGAAGGGAGTGAAATGGAGTTGCCCGATTGTTTATTGTTTGGCGAAAAAGAAGGCCGCATTGCGTTGGCCAATCGAACCAAAGAGCCGATTTATTTATTTTCCGCACTTCAACGGCAACTCGGATATCCGGCAGTTCCGCGGCCAACTGTCAAAGATCCCAACCGAGACTTAATTCCCAAGATGGCTCGACAGCTCGAACGCATCGAGACCCGCATCAAGTTGCTCGAAGACGAACAACGAGAACGTGGCATCGACTTAAGCCAATTTTATGGTCGAGACGGAAAACCGCCCCAGCGATAAATTGATTGGACTTGACGACCTTTTGCGTTGCGATGAATGCTCAATCGTGACATTTGTCAACGCGGGCAAATTTTGGCCGACCATGTGATCTGCGGTGTACTGACTGGTGGTACAGATTATCCCGGTCGCGTGCCCAGCAGAAAACAACCTGGCACGGATTTTCATTCTTCCGGTCGCACCCTGATCAAACCATGTTATGTTTCCAATGATTCAAAGATTCACGCGAATCTCGGTTTCGCTTCCGAATCATCTGTTTTTTATCGCAAAAACCCCAAAACTTCTTTTCAAGGCCGTGGCTCCGCCTTTCAATGGGGCACTATCTCACACTAGCATCGAATTCGCTTAAACTATTTGACTCCAAAGACTTACGACCAATTGCCAGTTTGATACTGGTAACCGCGTTAGCGGCAGTTAAAATCTGGCTTCGGTTTGGGGCGTCAGTCCTACCAGAAACCAATCGGGCGAACGAATGGCGGTCGCTTGAGTCCCATGTTTCATCCACATCCTTCAGATGTCATCACGTCGCGATTGCCTAAATTCCTTACGCGAAGCTAGTCCAGCCGTTTTACCCTCGCTTTTGTTGTGCGATTTTGGAAATCTTCAAAAAGAGATTGAGTTGCTCGAAGAGGCGGGAGTGGCAGCTCTTCATTTGGACGTCATGGATGGAGTCTTCGTCCCGAATTTCACTTACGGGATGACGATTGTTGAAACCATTCGGAAGCTTACCGACCTTCCTTTAGATGTTCACCTAATGATGGTCGAGCCCGAAAAATACATCGACCAATTTTTTAATGCCGGTGCCGATATTTTAACCATCCATGCCGAAGCGACTGAAACCGCCGCGGAAACCCTTCAGCGGATTCGGCAGTTAGGCGGAGGATCTGGCATCGCGATTAATCCTGACACACCCGTAGCAAGCATCGAGTCCGCTTTACCCCACGCCGACCTTGTGCTTGCGATGAGCGTTCACGCTGGATTCGGTGGTCAATCATTTATCGAAGACGTTCTGTCCAAGTTCGACCAAATCAGATCACTGCCTGGTGGTGATTCTGTTTTGTTAGAAATCGACGGTGGGATCAACACAAACACAATTAAGTCCGCCACCGATCACGGGGTGGAGTTGTTGGTTGCAGGGAGCGCCATTTTTAAACAGGATGACTACGCCAAAGCGATTGAAAACTTGATGGTTGGAATCAGTGTTTGAAATGAAAACCTCGGAAAACAAGTCGCCATTAAAGATCTTGCTGGTCGAGGCTGGATCGACCCAACTCGATGATCAAGGTAGGATCACTGGCTCGCTGGATATTCCGCTAAGCGACTTAGGTCAGGCCGAGGTCGAAGAGGCTGGCGGTGAACTATCGCGATTTGATATCAAAAAGATTTATTCAGCTGGATGCACGGCGGCCAAACAAACGGCTGACCTAATCGCGTCGAAGGTCAATGCGAAAATCAAAGTCGAAGACGCTCTGCTGAATCTTGATTTCGGGCTATGGCATGGCAAGTGTATCGATGAGCTCAAGGAAAATCAGCCCAAGCTTTATCGAAAATGGCTGGATGAACCTGAATCAGTCAGACCACCAGAAGGCGAGACCTTCGAAGAAGTAAAAAGTCGTGTTCGCCAGTCAGTGCGGAAAATTAGAAAGAAGCATAAGTCGGGTGTGATCGCAATCGTTGCTCCGGCTCCGCTTTACGACATTATTCGGTCGATTCTGGAGGCTGACTCTCGACCTCATTCTGAATCTTTGGAAACTCAATCTTTAAGGTGGGAATCGCTGGACGTAGGACTTGCAAATGCGTGATTCCGTTTTGATTGTCAGCTTCCAATCATCCCGCGAGCCTCATCGAGATCACTGAGATAACGAGAATCGAACCACCGAACGTCGCTGTAGAAACCAGCAAGGCCATCAAAGTCATTGCGCGAGACACGAATCCGGGCGGGAAAAATCGACGGTGGGCATGCATCGGAAAAATGAGATACACGAACATCGAAAGAATGCCGTGTAAGATCGGTCCAAAAATGAATAAAGCCAATGGTAAACTGATCGCGGTAATGATGAGAATTTGTCCAAACACGTAAAGCGAAAATACCACGGTTTCGCCAAGATAAAATTCGGAACCGATAATCCGGTGTAGCAAAAACAGCATGACTGCAAATGGCAATGAAAAGAATAGCAAGGCGGCATAGGTATATCCCTGCTGCATTGCTCCGATATACGAGTCAGCGAAAAATTGGTCGGCAGGTTTTCCCACTCGGCTTTCAATTTCTGTCATTTGCCTGTCAATATTCGGCTGTTGCTCGCGTTGAGTTGTGAATTGCTCTTTGATCACACTCCGCAATTCACCCTCACATATCCATAAGCCAAGGAGTTGAATCGCGGCACCGATAAAAAAGAATGTCAGTGGATTGACGTAAACTTTTTGCTTGCCGCGTACATAATCCTTGGCGACTTGGCCGGGGCGAATCAACATTGCCCAAAAAGTGAAAAATAAACCTCGGTCAACATCGGTCACTTTTGCAAAAAGGTCTTTTATCAAACCACCGAATCGCAAGCGTTGAACGAGTTGTTTTTGCCCACAGCCCCCACAGAATGCGGTATCGCAAACAGCCCGGCAATTGGGGCAAATGGGCATTGGAATCTGCCGTACCCAATTTTCTGAATGAACGCTGAGATCTTCGGAAATTGTTTTATCTAATGCTGCGTCTGCCATTTTTTCGAGTCACTTTAAAATTCCAGGCGTCCGTCTGATATTTTTCGATAGTTAGTTTTTTTGCAAGTGCTTTCGGCCACGGGTCAAGTGGTTCGATTGCCCTCCAAGTTTCTTTGATCGCATTCGCCAACTTTTCAGGCTCAACATCTAACTGAGTTAAAAAATTTCGGTGGCTACGCCCATCTCGATAATCGGGTTCACGGATCGGTTTGCCCAATGCCTGTTCGATCAATTCGACGTCGAATCGGCAAAGCATCGTCCCGTGATACACCAACCAGTTTCGTTTGCACCGCAGAGCATTGCCAGAAAATTTGAGTCCTGAACGAGTAAGATCCGACGTCCCCTGCATCTCAGTTTCGATTCCAATCCTGCCAATCGCCTGTTGCATTCTAGACATCACGAACTGGTGGGCTTGTTCCAACATGCGAAGCTCCGGTCGTTTTCGATAGTCCAAAATTACCGCATACATCAGACACCCTGGGCCGGTCATCACCGTTTGTCCACCGCTACATCGCCTCAATATCGGGATCCCATTTTCGTGACAAAATGGTTGGTTAACTTCAGCTTCGACAGGAGAACTTCTGCCCAGAATAACTGCAGTATTCGACGGATGCCAAAGTCGAAGGACTTCGGGATGGTCATTCTGAGTTTCCGCGTGTTCAAGCAGGGCTTCGTCGATCGCGAGATTTTCTGCCGGACCAACCGCTGTCCAGTCAAGCAGTTTCATCGGAGATCCGCGTGTATTTAGCCAACAATGCGGGTAAAAAAACCAAATCAGCGAACAGGGCAGCCGAAAGAGTAATCATTCCCATAGAAGCAAAAATAAAATGATCCCGAGAGTCACTGAACAGAACGGTTCCAAATCCAGAAACCAGCACGACTGTCGTCAAGATTAATGCTGTCCCAACACCGGTGAAAGCTTTTCGAATAGCGACGCTTTCGTTGCCAGATTCTTCGAGTTCTTCTTTGTACCGAGTCAGAAAATGGATCGTATCATCAACGGCAATGCCCAAGCATACCGTAAAAGCACAAACCGTAACCACTTCTAAAGACTGTCCTGTGACAACGAGGTAGACGCCAGAAACCGCCAATGGAAAAAGGTTGGGAATCAGGGATATCAATCCAATTCTTAACGACTTGTAAACCAGGGCAAGCACTACAAAGATGATGAGAACAGCCGTTCCCAGGCTGGTTGCCAAATCGATGACGATTTGAAACAAATTCTCCCATCTCCATACTGCTTCGCCTGAGAGGTTTAACTGAAATTCAGGATGCTCTCCTTCGATCTGTTCGATGCCTTTTTGGATCCGTTTGAATACAGGATCGTAAGTTGCGATTCCCAGATCACGGACCCGAAAGGAAACTTCGGCCTCGCGTCGTTCCGGGGTGTAAAAAGCTCGCTTCAAGCTAGGAGGCAGAAGCTCAAGCATCGATATTCGGTCTTCAACGTTTCCATCGCCGGGCATCGATTCAATCAACTTTAAGATCGACAAAGGATGCCCGATTAACTCTTCAGCATCCAAAACTTGATCTACTTTTTGAATCACTCGAACAATTTCGGGCGAATCTTTTTCAATTTGTGCGGACCATTTTAAATCAACAAAGGATCGCTCGACTCCTTGCATCGCTTCATCAATCTTCCGCAGTCCGACTGCTGCTTCGCTGGAAACCGGAATGATCGTCGACCTTCTTTCATCCGGTCGAAGCCCTAGCGACACAATCACAAATAAAATGGTGGCAAAGATGGCAACCAGTGCGACAGATGTTTTTCGATTCATCACGAAGTCGATGATCAGGCTAATTTTTCCGAGGTTTTTATCGACCAGACTTTTATCCAAGCCAACATGAACAAATTTTCCGATCCAACTCGAACAGGCCAGCGGTATCGCGGTCACGACAGCGACGAAACTTAAAAGCACACCTAGAACGCAACTAAAGCCGAATTGTTGGACCAATTCATGATTGGCCAGGCCAAGGGAGCCAAACCCAATTGCGGTGGTTAACGATGTTAGGGCGCAAGCTAGTCCCACTTTCCGGATTCCTTCTCGAGCTGCCGCCCGCGGCTGCATTCCCTGAGAGCGCAATTTTCTGATTTCCACCATCAGATGCACGCCATCGGTGAGTGCGATTAAACTGACTAGCACCGGCAGGACCACATCGTTAAACGGGTTGCCCGAATAGTCGAGATACTGCACAAAACCTAACGTCCAGAAAACTCCTAAACAGGGTGCCAGAGCAACGACGAAAACGGCAGCAAATCCACGGAACAAGACGATGCTCATCAGAGCGATCATGGAGTAGCCTATCAATTGATAGGTAAAGTTGTTTGCGTCCTGACTTCGCCTCGCCTCAATCCAGATTGGCAAACGGCCAGTTACTGTAAACTTGGCATCAAAATCAGAGTGCTGTTCTGCAACCGATTCGGCCATCTCTCGGATCTTGGCGGTTACATCCGAATCTTGTTTAACAAAAAAACGGTCGAAAGTCACCAACATCAATGCTGTTTTCGAATCCTCCGATAGGAGTTGACCCCGGATGAAAGGGTGTCTCAGTGCTTTTTCACGAGCCAGCTCAAACCTTTTTGGACTCGCATTCGCATTGGGAAGAACAGGTTGGGGCATGCTGAAAATGTTCAGCATTGGAATTTCATCTAACCAGACAACATTCCGCACCAAGTCGGAATCTTCCAATCGGGCATCGATCGCTCGCAACGCTCGGGCACCGCCGGGGGTGAAGATTTGGTCTGACTCGATTACGATGATCGCTTCGGCGTCAAACGAAAAACCCGAAACTGGTGGTGTTCCGGACGGGTCTTCGACCGATGCCGAAGTTTCAGATTCTTCAGGCGGTGAAAGGAGATCTTTGATGAGTCGATGATCGTAATAGCCGACCACCGAAAAGGCGGTGATGATACCGATTAACAACAAAGTCAGGGCAGGGATCCTAACGATCCAGTCGGTGGTCCGATTAAATAGATTTGACACTGACCTCGACCTTTTAGGCTATCTTTGCCTGTCTTCCCGACGTTGAAATTGCTTGCGGGCGTAAACTTCCAATTCGTTCGGATCCACCTTGCTGTCATTGTTAAAGTCGGCCCTTCCCATCAGCCAGCGGCTCACAATCGGCAATTCAGCTGCCGTCAACAACTTGTCACGATTGGAGTCGTTTTTCTCAAACCAATCGGCTGCATATCGCTTTGCCTTGGCCACAACTTCATCAGA
>JBCCSJ010000108.1:0-15708 GCA_039200505.1 Planctomycetota bacterium
CACGCCTTCACGATAGAAATTCCCCAGCATTTCTTTCTTTTTGGTGTCGATGCTGATCACCGGCAGTCCAGCATCGAGATATTGCTGTTTCAATTGAGCGATGTTTTCAAATTGCGCGTTGCGGTCAGCGTGCTGGCCCATCGTCCGTTTCTTTTGCGGCTTTCTTCGGCGGTATCCTTCGTTCCAAAGCAACCGCCTGACGACGTTTTTGCTCACAGGGGTCCCCAGATCTGTTATTCGTCTGGCGATCTGGCGACGAGAGAGATTAGTCCATTTAACGTCGGCTCGCATCGGATCGCCTGCGGTATGATCTTTTAGGACTTGGCGGAAGTTCTCGATGATTTCCGGCGAAGCAACTTCCGCCTTCTTGCGGCCGCCGTTTTTTTTCGCTGCCGCTTCGCCTCTTCAGCCGTCGGAGGATTCTCTATCTCGGACTTGCCTTGCTGAATCGTCTTTGCATCGCAACCAAAAAGCTGACTGATGTAAGTGATACCGCCGTGCCCAAGTTTGATTGCCTCCAAAGCGGCGTATCGACGCCGATCTTTTTCACCAAGTGTGTTAAAAAACGCGACCATCCGAGATTCGATTTCTGCTGTGTAGCCATCCATGGCAAATCCTCAAAAAAATGTGCTTTCACAAAGAATAACTGATCTCACATAATATCAAAATGCGGAGATTGTTTCGGGACTATTCCTTACAGGGAGAGGGTGTATACGGTTTACAAGTAGTTGAAGTATCGCATTCAGGATCTACCGTAGCACACTTTGCCATCCCACCACCTGGACCACAGGGGCAGCAGGGTTGATTTGAGATGGGATCCGTCTGGGCGATGGTGCAACCCGGCGTTCCATCTGGACTCTCAGGACAGAGAAGAAGCGGGCCTCCGCCACCACCGGGACCACCTCCAGGTCCACCTCCGCCAATTTGAAATGCGTAAGTTAACGTTCCACTTAAACCGATGATCAACACAATTAAGGCTGCATTGATTTTCCGAATGAAATTTTTTGCAATCATCGCCGACTCCGTTGAGAGCTTGATTGATTTGAAAAGTAAATTTGTGAAAAGAAGTCTCTAATTTGTCTCTGGAAGTGAGACTCGAACTCGATATCGGACTTGTCCTGAATGCAGCGGTGAGGCTGCAATGATGTCGACCAATCCATTGGTTCCTGCAGTTGCGGTGTAAACCGCCCTGGCTATTCCATTCTCGTTAGCTGCCACCGATTGACTGGTCAGTCGATTTTCAAATTCGCCAACTTGGGGCGTATAAAAGCTGACTGGCGATCCAGGCGCAGCCTTGACCTCCAGTACCACTTTTTCGCCCTGCAATACGCTGTTGAATACTTCGGATTGTGATTGAATCGGTTGGACATCCACACCCGGTTGGGCCGGCTGAAAGACTCGCCCTGGCCTGATTTTAGCCAGCCATGCTTCTGGATCCTGTTCATACTGGCGGGCATCAAACGGTTCAGGGGAAAACAGGGCACTTCGAGCCGATAGTGGCCCACCATCTTCTTGATTCAATTCTTCATACAGACCAGCAACCTGAACATTGGCATCTTTTTCCACCGCAGGGGCGTTGCCTGATGAAGGGTAAATAGATTTCGCTATTGATTCGGATTCATCCTTTGGGCCAGTTTCTCTGTCGTAACCTTCTTCAAAAGCGATATCTCGCTTGGGTCGTTTCACGTCCCCAACGATCGTCATATCTTGCTCTTGAAGCTTTAAAGATTCTTCCAGAGAGGGTTGCTCAATCTTGTTCACCTTCGCCTGATTGGTCGACACGATTTGACTTGCCACCGGGAGAGCATCAGGATCGGAATTGAGTATTCCCGATGCAACCACACCAATGACCACAAACCCGACTAATCCACTACCGATAATCCAGTAGCCCAGCGAAACATTTTTTTGAGGCATAGATGCACCCCAGAGAAAAGAGAAAAGATCCGCGTCTATTTCTTTCTAACGTCTCCCTCCCCGATGGCAAGAAAATTATCTGAAAAATAGAGTTGAAATCTCTCTTTCTTTAACAACCAGAAAATCTTAATAGTTGAATTGACACGAACGGTTTGCGGTTTTTGCGGCGATTTGGCAACTTGGTTTTTCATGAAAATATTTTTTCGGTGGGCTTATTTGAGATCTGCTTGCAGGTGCAATCATGATGAGTTCTTCACTTGTTGAACATTTACGCAACTGCACAGGTCGACAAGTGGTGATTGTTTTTTGAATTTCGGTGTGAATTTCGATGTTCTGAAATGTTCGCTAAGCATTATCGTGCAGAGCAGCTTTGATGCGTGTTTGTGGTCCCGCTCGGCAAGTGGGACGTACTTAATGGGCAACCGCTGCATCGGCCAAATTGCAGAAAAATAGTTTGGGGGAAGGCATCAGGCAGAGCCTGACCTACTTAATCGAAACTGCGAGTGAGCTTTTTGTACGGATGGCAGAATTGAAACTTGAGATTGCGGAAAAATTGTAGATTCAATTTGGAGGATTTATGACGTTGATCGGTTCAAGCAAATTGCTGTTGCCTGCATCCTCAGCAGGCAGAACGGGGAAAGCATTTTCTTCGCCGGTAGGGAGAGGCAATATTTCTGGTTGAGGGACGCTCCTATCCAGCGGAAAGTCTTCGCCCAGTTCAGATCCGATCTGGTCCTGTTTCACCAATTCCAACTTGGCCCACCGAACCCATGAGGGTCTCGTTTCCAGAAAGATAAGCTCATCGAGTAAGAGTTTGAGTTCATCCGATTTTTCATCGTTTCGAATTCGAGCTCGAACCAGATTTCCCAAATACTCTGCACTCTCTGGGGCCAGGGCGTAGGCTTCTTCATAACGGCTGATCGCACCTTCTAATCGACCGACCGCTTCATAAACCAATCCCAAATTGTTGATCGGTTCGGGCCGTGAAGGCATCGTTTTGATCGCATATTCGAACTCCCAGGCCGCTCGATAAAAGTCTTCTTGATCAAAATAGAGCTTCCCAAGTGTATTGTGGGCTGGCCCGAATGACTTGTCGGCAATTAAGGATTCGTGAAGTTTCTGTTCTGCCGGGCCTAAACAGCAATCATTGATCAGGCCAAGAGCTTCTTCATGTCGTAATCTAGCGGTGGGTTCATCGCCCAAACTGGTTTCGACGGTTTGGTAATTGCTTGAAATAGCCTTGTTCGCATGGAATTTCGCGCAACCGGGCATTAGGATCAAAATCGTTAAGATTGTCCAACGATGAAATGCCATCACTTCCCCGAGATTTATCCAGCCGGGAGGCTACAGAAACCACCAAATTCCGTCAATGGATTGATAGCTAGCGTTCGATTTTCTCTTTGATTAGCCCGAGTCGAAAACGAAATTGCCAAATTCCATCAAACGATCCTTTGTCCGTTTTTGACATTCCTAAAGACTGAAAGTAATGAGGGCTGTTTTTGAGAACTGAATCAATAAATATCAAGGCTTGGGACAATTGGAAATCGAATTTCAGGTCAGAGATGACCCATTGTTCGATCGACAAGTCATCGCGACGCCTCTCTTTGGACAGGCTGAGATCGACGTTTTCAACTTCGATTCCGGCCGATCGAGCAGCCGAATAGATCGTATTAGCCGATTCCATTCGGGCATCGGCAATCGCGATCGTTTGGTTCAATTCTTGATAGTAGGTCAGTTCCGACAGAAGCTGTTTACACCGGGAGGTGACCCTTTCGACTTCGGCGGCATCTTGATACGACCGATCACACTGGAAGTATGCCCAAGTGAAAAAACTGAAAGCCATCACTAATCCGATTCCCAGGATCACAGAACGCCTATCCATCGTTGTCCTCATCAGTGGGCGTCAATTCAAATTCAAACTGTTTTCCATAAGAACCGTTCTGTTTGGTGTTAAATCCTTCTTCAACAAAGTTAGCTTTCAACAATTCCAAATCTTTAATCGATTTAACTTCTCCAGTCACCGAGATTCGATTCGGATAGACATCAAGCTTGTCGATCCGGAGAGGAATATCTTGTCGGGTAGCACCCAGGAAGCGACGAAACAGATCCACCAGTTCGGTCGATTGGTTTTGATAACCGACCAACTCGTTAAGATTCTTTTCAAGTTCGATCTGTTTGGATAGCAGCCGTTCCATCGGCCCATTGATCCTAAGTCCAGGCACCGACTGTTTGACTAATCGTCGCAGTTGGAAATCTGACTGGTCAGCGTAAGACTGCCACTGGTTGGACCGGATTAGTAAGGCAATGGATCCCAGTACTAGCAGCAACATGATGGAGGCGACCAACTTTTCAAGGACGCTTCCTTGATTGGTATTGATTCGGTGTTTTTGATAAAAGCGATCTGCCAGTTCGACAAACTTAGGTTGATCGAATGAATCTTGTGCACGATCCAGACAGTCGGCGATTGAATCAACAGCCAGGCAGCCTTGTTGAATCTCCGTTTGAGCATTGTCCTGAATCAGTATGACATCGGCCCAAGTCACTGATTGGAACGACGGTAACTCATCAATGGAGGATGCGTAATATTCCCAGTGCCTGATCGATCCCTCATGAACCAAAAAGAGATCGCAATCAGTTTTGTTAGCGACGATAACTTGATTGACTTGCTTTGAAATTTCTTGCCGAAGAATCGAATCAGCCAACAGCCACGACGCTGGGATGATGACATCAAAAACGATGCCAAGTTCGTTTTCTAGCCGTTTTAACAACGCAACATACGGCCCTGAATCAAGAACTAAAGTCAATTTTTCCATCGACACCGGGACCATAGATTCAGCATCGACGGGCAGATCGACTTCCAGGTCAAAACAGAGCGTCGACCAATCGTTTGATTCAGGTAACCCATCCAAGCAGTAAAAAGAATGGGATGGGAGTCCAAGCACAAATCGTTGGCCGCTTCGTCTGATTTCGGATGTCAGGCTTGAAATCGCGGCCACCAAGGAGCCATCATCGGCCGAGTCCCAGTCGACTTGATTCGAACCAAGCTGATGCCAAATGGCAACTTGGTCCAGTTTTACGTTAATGACGACCAAGTTTTTCATTGAGGAGACTTGTCTCCAAAGATTTTGGATTGTCCCTGCAGAGTAAGTTCAACATAAGTATTTGAGATTTGCGTTACTTCCATGTTGAGGAAACGATCCCCTTCTGTACAGCGGTACTTTTGACCATTGCTTAGCAATACGGCTACCTTGCTGTCGGATCCCGACAATATGCAGTCCAGTTGGATCGGTGGCCAGCGGACAGCAGGGCTCTGAACTGGTTTGGGAGTTTCAGCAGGAGGCTTGGGATCTAGCGGTTGTCTGAGCCTTGTTGTTTGAATCAGTCGACTAAGCGATTCGATATCGGGGTTGGGAAGCAACTCAATGCCCAAATTCAACGGTTGTTTGGCCTGCAAGGTGTCTGGTTGGATGACTGGTGGAAAACAGAAGACCAAGAGGATGGCGGTGAGACCACAAAGGGGTAGGGCCACCATCAACAGATGGATCAGATTCCGTTTCAATCTCGGTTTCATGGTTACCAGGCCTGGGCATAAATTCGACGTATCGAAGAGGTCACCTGCTCCTGAATGACCTGTTTATCCATTTGTCCCCCACGCCGGTTGAAGCATGAAATCCAAACCGATTGACATTGAGACCGTTTTGCAAGCGTATTCTGAAGCAACGACTGTTGATCCTCACGTAGGCTTAAGCCGTCTAACAACTCGTCAATCGATTGACTCGGATCCCGTTCATGCTTTCGCATCAGCCTTTTGGCCTTTATCGGACCGATGGCTGATTGAAGCATCTGAATCGCTAATTCATTGGGAGCGGTTACCAAATTCAGTTTAGTCCCCCAGTGCGTCAAGTCTTGTGCAAGTTTCTTGATTTCCTGATTCATGTTGGCCTGAGGCGTCAAAAGGAAGACCTGTTTCCAAGACTCAAGCCCACTTTCGGTGATCAATCGCCGATTTTGGGAATCCAGTGGCCGAAGTCGAATTGGAGATTGGGTTTCAGGCGTTACTCTTTTTCGGATCATTGATTTAAGAACGGTCGGACCACCATGAGTGAGCACAAAATTGGTGTTCATTTTGGCAGATTCATCATCCAATCGGATTTCAAAAATCATGTTACCGAGCTTGATGACATTGGACGCTGATTTTACAGGGACGAATTCACCCGGGTTTTCGCTTGAAGGCTGCCGAAGTAGCTTTATGGCATGGGTGAGTGCGAATCTTTCACAGCTGGCTGAACCCCATTTTTGTTGGAGCGATTCTTGATGAAAATTTGCCGACATTGCCAGTGACAGGCTATGCCTTGCCAAACCAGCGGTTAAAACGGTGACTGTCGCAATGGCAATGAGTGTTGCAATCAAGACAAACCCGTTTCGATTGGAGCCTGTTATCTTCATTGAATTAATCCATGGCGAACAAGGGAAAGATCGAGTCGCTGTGGCTCAGCTTCGTTTTGGGCTAAAAAGATGATTCCAAATTGAAAGAGCCCCGGTGCAGTATCAGTCGATAGTCGGGTCTTAATATCGAACCGACTCACTCCAGTACAGACAAGCTGACGATCCTGCTGAATTTTGGCTGTTTGGAGCAGGTCCGTTGTTTCGCGAACCAAATAAGTTTCATCCTCGGTGATCTGGATGAAATAACGAATCCGACATGGTCCTCCGTAAGAGAAGGAACTTGGGGCTTGATAGCCCTCCATCAAGATTTGGCTGGGGCTTGCTAAGATGGTTCGGCAGCCAATAAAGTCGGATTCAAATTGAGATACTAAATTGTCTTTCCAAAGTTCCAGCGGTCGTTCTTTTTTTAGGTATCGAGTCGACTTAGCGATTTGAGCAGTCACTCCGAAAAGCGCGACTAAGATCATGCTGGCCAGCGAGAGTGCGACCAATAATTCGATGAGGGTTAAACCATCTCTTGATCGCCTAGTTCTTGGTCGTTCTTTCACTGTCGCACCTCTGCCTGTTTTGGACGGGTGTCAATCAATTCGATTTGGATCAACGGAATTCCACCTGTCCTAGAGAAGACTTCCACTTGAACGGTTCGAAATCCCCAATCAAGGCTTGAGGAAGGGTTTGCAATTTGACGGCAAACCCAGGTTAAATCGAGATCTTCCGATAGCACATCTTGTCCGATCGGGAACGGATCCTCTTTGGAAAACCAATTAGACAAGAGTTGGTCTAGCTCTCGGGCAGCGATCTTTTTCTCATGGGCTCGGGCGATTTGAGAAACGTGCTTTGAGTAGGCCACCAACACCGAAACGAGTAGACCCGAGAGCAATGCTACGCTGGCGAGCACTTCAATAAGTGTTAACGCCCTGCGTTTTGAGCGATGCAAATATTTTGGAGACCTCTTTTTCATGGTTAAGCAGTTGGGGTTGTCCACTTATTCCCGCAAATAGGATCCACTGAGATTGTTCATTGGAGACAAGTTGGATCGCGTAAGTTGGGGTTGCAGATGGATAATTGATAAAGATCTTTTGATTGAAGTCGGATTGAAATCCGTTGAGCGTATAAACTCCAGCTAAGGTAACGCTTTGCGGAAGTCGGTACCGGTTTTGTGTCTCTTTTCCGGAGACCAAACGAAAGCTAGTCAGCGATGAGTTTGGGCAATCGAACCAGATCCAGCCAGAATGGCGCGATTGTTCGACATACTTTCTAGCCCGAGCTTCTTCGTCAATGATACGCTCGACTGCGGTTTGAAACACGGCTCGTTCATACAGGATACTCCAGCGAAGTCCTGCCGCTGCCACAACCATTGAAATGATCGTAATGACGGCCAGGACTTCGATCAGCGAAAACGCCCGTCGATTGGAACCGATCATCTAACGATCCTGAGCGCGAGTTGAGATATCATCCGAAGTCCCCTCACGTCCATCGGCTCCGGTGCAGAGGACTTCGAAAGGTTCTTTTTTATCGTTGGTTACAAAATAGAGATAAGGATTACCCCAAGGATCTTCGAGTGCTCCTTTTTTCTTCAAAATGCCACCCTCAAATTCCCCGGTCGGTTCGAGCAAGATTTCTAAACCTTGTTCCTGGGTTGGATAGGTTCCGGTATGAAAGTTGTACAGATCGAGTCCATTGGATATTTCATTCAATTCCATTTCGACCGTTGTTTTGCGACCGGTTGCCGCAGCCCCACGGACGCCAATTGCAACAGCGGCTCCCAGTAGACCGATAATCATCAGAACGACCATCAGTTCCATGAGTGAAAATCCAGTCTTACACTTACCAAACTGACTTTGTATTCGAAACGATGGCGATATTTTAAAGGACATTTCCAGCCTCCATAATTGGCATGATAGTGGCGAACATGATAAACCCGATGAACAGGGATAAGATAAGTATCAGCACTGGTTCGATTAGCGTGGCCAATCGCCCGGACGTCGTTTCGACTTGCCGGTCATAGTCGCTGGCTAGTCGAAACAGCATCTTTTCGAGGCGGCCTGATTTTTGACCCACGGTAAAGATCTGGGTAACAAGCGGAGGAAAATAAGACCAGCCTTTCAAGGCTACCCCAATATCTTTTCCGGATTCAATCTGACGGGTACAGTCAGATAACGCTTCCCTGAGAAGTCGATTTTTCGTGGTTCCAATGGCAATCTTGATCGCAGGTACAAATTCGATTCCGCTTTTGAGGAGTGTCGCAAGCACCATCGCGCACCGAGACAACTCTTGCTTTTGGCTCATTTTTCCAATCACTGGAATTTGAAGCATGATTTGATCGCGAATTTTCTTTCCCGATTCGGTTTGAAGTCCAACGATGATTCCAATCAAAACAGATATAGCCAGGCTTGCCAAAATCCATCCATAGCCCAGAAGAAAATCGCTGCAGGCTTTGAGGATGATTGTGGGAAGCGGCAATTCTCTTTGGGCGTCTTCTAAGTTTTCAAGCAACATTGGGACGACGACGGTCATCAGGAAAACGCAGACTCCAAAACTGACCGTCAATATCACCGCCGGGTAAAGCAGAGCACTGATCACTCTGTCTTTGAAACTGAGCGATTTTTGTTTGAAATCAGAAAGTTGAAGCAAGACTCGGTCCAAGCCACCGGTGCTTTCGCCAACTTCAACCATTTTGATACTGAGCGGGTCGAAGACTCTCGGCTGTCGAGACATCGCCTCTGCCAATGAGAGTCCCGAACTGACTTCATCTTTCAATCTTAGGACGTTCTTTTTTTCTACCTTTTGATATTGGCTTGATAAAGTTTCCAAGGCATCCATTAAAGGGACGCCTACGGAAAGCAGCGTCGCTAGTTCTCCGGTAAAGTTCGCTACCCACTGATTCCAGTTGCGATTCCAAAATGATAGACCTGGTTCCTGTTTCCCTGTCGATTCGTCGAGGCTGGTCACTCGCAGCCCAAGTTCCCGCAATTGCTCGCGGGCTTGTCTGGGTGAATCACATTGGATGACACCAGCTTGAATAGCCTGTGAGGTGTCCATCGCTTTGTAGGAATAAATTGGCACTGAACCGGAGTAGATTCATTCGAATTGGTGAAAAGTTGGAGATGAGCTAGCAACGCAAACTGATACGGCTTGACCAGTATCGCATTTTTTCGGGATAAGATCATAAAAAGCCCGAAAACCCAACAAGTGATACGATGAATATCTTGCGTGCAATTTGGTTTTGCTTGGTTGCCGGTCTGATTCTCTTCCCTTCGGTAGGATACGCTCAAAATCAGCAAAAACAAGATCTTGAGATCAATCTAGCCGAAAACGGAGATCTTGACCTTCGAGCTTTAGTGCAGTTTTTGGCCAATGAGGCAAAACTGAATATCGTCGGGTATTCGGATCAGTTTCCGGCTGACAACGCAAAAAACAAGGTGATTTTCTTTGCCGATCTGAAGGTTTCGAAAGCCTCGATAATCGACGTTGTTCAGGCAATTCTGAGGGCAAACGGCTACGCATTGGTCAAATCTGACGTCCAAGATCTCTATCAGGTCGTACAATTAGCCAATGTGCGCCCGTTTGCACCCTTGATCGACAAAGATGCCAAAGAATCGGCACAAAATCGCAGCCTTTATTTTACGGGCGTCTTTCCGCTCAAAGTTGTCACGCCCCAAGTTGCGATCGACTACATCAAACAGACGCTGCTGGGCTCTGGTAGCGATAGTTCGGCTCTTCCGATTGGGACGATTCCTAATAGCAACGCCATTGTGATCACCGACACGCGGCAGAGGCTTGTAAAGATTAACGAATTGATCCAAAGGATCGATGTTGAAGGGAAGCCTATCGTTCGCAAGTTCTACAAAGGGAAGTTTCGTCAGGCGTCCGAACTCTCGAATCAGCTGACTGAAATCCTTGGGTTTACAGGCAATGACTCTGGTGAGGCCCAAACCAATTCTGTCACTTCCGGTTTGACTACTCTCAAAATAAATGCCATCGTTCGCACTAATCAAGTGCTATTAAGCGGTACCAAGGCTCAAATTGATGATGCTCTGGGGATTCTTGAGCAGATCGATACCGAGGATGATTTACTGCTGAAGAAGTATCGGTTTCAAAATGTATCGGCAAAAAAAATTGACGAATTGATCCGACAATACCTGGGCAGCTTTTCTGAGGACAATATCGAGCAGTTGTACAAATCAAACATCAATGAGCAAGCCAATGAAATCGTCGTAACAACTCGACAAGAAATCCACAGACGGATCGAGTCGCTTAAAACTCAGTTAGACAAACCTGATCCTCAAGAGGCTGAAAGGAGTCCGATCAAGTTTTATACGCTTAAGAATGTCAAGGCGATCGATATGTTGGCAACACTTCAGGCGATCGAACAGCGGGTGGTTTCGACAGATACCGATAGGCCTGCCAATCGTCTCAACGGAATCAATTCAGTCAATAGTTTTGGGATTGGTGGATTGGGGATCCAAAGCCAAGTCGGTCCTGGTCTTGCACAGAGCAACCCTCTGTTTTTTGGCAATGAGGCTTCGGCCAATGCACAAAGAGGTGTTCCAGGACAGTCGGCCGGCGAATTTGGAAGTTCCATCGTTGGCGATATCGCGTCGCTCGCCTCGCAAGTGAGTCAGGCTCCCCGATTGATTCCAGGCGAGGCGAGACTTACCGTCGACGAAAACACAAATACGTTGATCGTGGTTGCTGATCCTCCTATTCAAAAGCTTTACGAACGATTAATCAAAAAACTGGACGTCAGACGACCTTCGGTCTTAATCGAGGTCAAAGTAGTCACCATTTCAGGCCAAGACGATTTTAGCCTGGGTATTCAAATCTCCGGTGGCGATCGGGCTGGGGCGAATCGGCTGTTTAGTTTTACCAATTTTGGGCTTAGTCAAATCGACCCAACCAACGGAGCCTTTATCTCGCTACCTACCGTCCCTGGTGTCGGTTTTAATGGTGTACTGGTCGATCCTGACGTGGCCGATGTTGTCATCCGAGCCCTTGCTCAGCATCAAAGAGCACGGGTTGTCACTTCGCCTCAGATTCTTGTCAACGATAATGCCGAGGGAGAGGTTAGCAGTGTCGCTGAGATCCCGTTTGAAAATAACATCATCGGCAATACAGCGTCGGCAACCGGTTTGGGAGGATTTGCGGAGGCTGGAACGACTATCTTGGTTCGCCCGCAAATCTCCGAAGATGATTACTTGAATTTAGAGTTTGATGTTTTGGTCAACAATTTTGTGGGACCTAATATCGGTAACACTGGTCTACAACAAAGAAATTCCGATCAAGTCACCAGTAGCGTAAGCATTCCGGACGGACATACGGTGATCGTCGGGGGCCTGACCAGGAAAGAGGTCACGTCGAATCTTCGAGGATTGCCATTTATCGAACGAATTCCGATTCTAAATCGCTTAACAAGCGACGAAGCGAGAGGCATCGAAGATCAAAGGCTTTTTGTTTTTATTCGACCGGTGATCTTACGCGATGACAAATTCAGAGACTTGCGTTTCCTGTCAGCATCAGAAAGAAAAAGAGCGTGTATCCCTGATGACTTGCCTCAGAGCAATCCGGTGTTGATTCGTTAGGAGAGGTTTAGTTTATTAGACCAGCTTGACTTGGACTGAGGTCTACGAATTGCAATTTGGTCTTGCTCCATAAAAAAAGAGCCACCACACAAACAGCGTAGTGACCCTTATTCAACCAATTGCAGATTTCATCCCAGCGAGTTGGAATGCTTTCTTAAAGCTGCGGAATCAGCAATAACACAAAAGGTATCAACCAACCCTGAACGACGGGTAACCAACGCTCTGAATCAATTGTGGCACTTAAAAGGTGGGAGTGCCCGATCTTTTATCGATCAATTGTGGCATACTTTAAGAACGATGAGGTAATTTACTGCGTGGGGATTACCCGATTTCCAAACGCTGATGATTTGTAATAAAGATCGTTGGAATGTCGATGAGTAAATGCTTGCCATAAAATAAAATCTGTGGCATTGTCACTACAGAATGCCAGAGAATAACAATCGAAACATTGAAGGCAGATCGGATAAAGAACTCTTAGAACTTCTATTGCGTTCGGAATCTCAAGCCTCCGAAATCCTCAAGATTGTGACTCTTTCAGAATTGAGCAAGGCGCATCGCCAAGAACTCGGTTTGACGCCGAACGCTTATGAAAGATTACAGGTTAGTATTGAGCTTGGCAGACGGATACAAGAATCAAAAGCCAAGTTCAAAACGCCAAACAAAATCAACAGTAGCAGCGACGCGATCGATTTCTGCAAAAATCATTTCGCGAGACTAATTTCAGATTGTTTGCAAGAAGAGTTTCATATTGTTTCTTTAAACACAAAGAATCACGTTATTCAGTCCCATCAGGTAACTGTTGGAACCCTTGATGCATCACTCGTTCACCCGCGAGAAGTCTTTCGCCCTGCAATTAAAGATTCAGCATAATCAATAATATTGGCCCATAACCATCCTTCTGGTGATGCAACGCCAAGTCGGGAGGATTTCACAGTAACGAATCGACTAACTGAGGTAGGGAAGACGGTAGGCATCGATGTGCTGGATCATATTGTGATGGCAAGAGAGGCATGTATCAGCATCCGCGAGGTCGAATAAGATCCAAGTCCAGTCTTGATGTCCCAGGAAAATTCGAGTTAAAACGCCGATACTTGGTCGACATGACAGTCGCCTTTGGCTATCGCTTCGCGTCGGATTCAAGGTTTGAAATGCCGCAAATCGTTTAACTTCTTAATACTCCAAGCGTCCCGAAACGCTGGTCTTGGAACTTGATAGTAGCTTCGGAAGATGAACCAGACGCAGTTTAAGGAGTTGTCGTGGTAACATCGAAGTGTCGGGACCGATGCATGTAACCGAAACCTCATTCCCTCGTCGGTGTGTCGGTCCGAAGTAAGTTGTTTCTCTACACCGATAAATCTTCAAGCCCCAGAGTTTTCATAATCGTTGAGTGTAGTTCACGTATTTGCTCGTGGACGGAATCATCAACTAACGGGAAATCAAATCGTTTCTCAACCACGTGGTAGGCCACCATTCGTTTACTAGGAACATTTACATTGTTTTTTTTGCACCACTCCTCTAGCCGCTTTGGGCGATTGGGTCTTGGAAGGTCATCAGCGACAATTGAACTTTCACTGCCAGATCGTCGAAGCTCTTCTGAAACGGCAGACATATATGTTTCGATTGGAACGTAGTCTTCGATAACCGTTTCTTCTCCATCAATCTTGGGAAGACTGAGGATCATCTTTTCAGCTACCCCAGCTTCTTTGATTTTGGCGTACATTAGACGCCCGGCACGATCTCCGTCGACGAGGTATGCGGTTCGAGTTGATTCGTTATCGAGGATTGCTATTTCGCTTGATGTTCCACTCGACAGGCCAGGCACAACTTGGAATCCAAGGTGCTCTTTCCCCAAAAAAGCCTTTAGCATTGCTGGAACCAAAATCATATCTGCAGCCCCTTCGGCAATCATGGCATATCGAATTGGAAGGAATGCCAAAGTCTGGGCTCCCATCGCAAATAAAAGCGGCGAAAAACCGGGCCGCTGCGAATTCCAAAAATAGTTTTCTATAACACTATTGGGATCACCGGCAACAACCATTCGAATTCCAGAACCGAGATCCTCAGGAAGACACCCTATCGAGTGTGTCGTGTAAATCACTTTTGACGCGAGTTGTTGTTTCGCTAAAACCTGCGTTAAATCTGCCTGAGCGTCATAATGGAGGCGGCTCTCCGCTTCATCAATCAGGAGTATGGGCTTGCATTCTGTGTTGGGCTGCCGTGCGAGAAACATCAACAACGCAACAAACTGACGAAGGCCATCGCTTCGCTCTACAACTTTTACATATTCGCCCTCCATAGATCGAATCAATATTTGAAATCGCTGGCCATCGAGTTCGAAGCTGACAGTTAGCTTCGATTGAGTCCAAGAATCTTGAACAAGCTCTGTAATTTTCTCTTGCGCTTTTTCGAGAATCGTGGCGACACGCCCGCGATCATTATTCGATTGAGCTTGATGCAAGCTCTCTAAATCCAGATTTGCTGCATGTGCCAAATTTTGAAGAGCAGTCGGAATCTCTTCGGGACCAGGAATTCCCCTTTGTGGGTTCGCAACACGAAAAAATGGGCTCAAGTCGTATTCTGACTTCAAATTCCGATCGGATGTGGAGAACATCAGAAAATTTGGCTGACGCTTGGATAGGATTGTTCCAACTCGATCACTCGGCGAATCCATTGCTTCATGAGAGTGCAATTCCTTGAGCTTCTTTTCAAACCCCGAAAGCGGCGTTTTGCGCACAATCGTTGAATACTCGACGATCTTATCTATGATGGACTCTGGAAGGCTACCCTCTTTACTTGTCAGTTCAGCTGAGAGTTCGCTGAACTTTTCAATCAATCCCGAGTAATCCCTTGTGCCTTCGTCGTCAGGATCAGAATTGTTCGCCTCGGCAAGTTTCGAAAGCGCGCCTTCCAATTCTTCACGTAAGCGTTGCCTAATGCTAATGTCACGTTTCGGCCATGGCTTCAATGAGAAAAATGCTTTTCCTGTCTTTTTCTTTTCAATTGCGTACCACCGGACACTTGTGGCTTCAGGAATATCTTTGATTGCGGCGCGGTCGTCATCATCCAAAGCAAAAGTCCATTCGGCAATTGTGTCATCGTCTTCAATTGCCGCTCCACGCGTTAGCTCTTGTGAGCCACCACTGTCAACGAAGGCTTTACGGTGATTGAAGTGTTGTAAGCAACGAAGCAATGAGGTCTTGCCAGCTTCATTGGGACCGACGATAGCGACGAGTTTTTCACTGAGGTTAACCTTGGAATGCTCGGCAAATCGTTTGTACCCTTCGATTTCAAACCATACTAATTTCATAGCGACTCAGATGTCAAATTGGGATTTTCGTCGAAATGTGCAAGTGTAACGTTTGGCATTAGCAAAGAGAACATGTTGCAACTCGTCCTGCACTAGATATCTGCGAGAAATTGCTCATTTCTCGATGCTTCAGCAACATCGTCTGGCGAACGACTAGAACTGGTCAAAATGCGTTCGGACGATGAAGCCGAAGCATCAACGCCATTTCGCTTCTGTACTGGTCCTCGGCACTCAAAATTCCGGTTTACCGCCTACGTTTGGGTGCACGTCGCGGATTGTAGCTATCCTGCCATTTTATAGAAGGTAAATGTGGGTAGCTTTTTGGCTCTTCGATTCCAGAATTGCTGCATTTCGGTGGTCTCCGAGATGGCGTCAGCCCTGAGCTGCAAGATTGGATCGGCGTTGGTTGACCAGAACTTTTCTGTGCCTTTTACTCGACGGTTGACCTGCTTGATGGTC
>JBCCSJ010000109.1:0-15623 GCA_039200505.1 Planctomycetota bacterium
GCTCGCTGGAATCGAACTCCAGAAACCACCCCCGCCACTGATCCGCAGAAAATCGCTTTCGCTGCATCATTCGCTCCAAAATTTTGAAGCATAGAACTCATGTCAACATGCACATAGAAAGGCGCTTACAACGAAGCTATGGCTTCCAGCCGCTCTTTGTGCTCCTGGTGTCCGGTGATTTGTCGATTCTTAAGGAAAATTGAAACGGACAAAGAGGCAAGCACGATGGTAGAAACCAATGCCCCGATCAACAATAAACGTGTAACCAAAAAAAACTTATTGTTCCCCAGCCAACGTCGTTGGTGATCAAGCCATGGTTCCCTCATTGTATCTTCCGACAAGGGTTCATCTTGCGTCCAACACTCAAGATCGGAAATCATCTTGGACACGCATTTATAAGGTGTCGAAGTATCGCCAAGTGCACGTAAACAGATTGCAGAAAGTTCTTTTGGGGCGCGTCGATTAATTGTGTGCGGTGGAAAAAAACTGGGAACGACTTGTTTTTTACACTGCCCACCAGAATGACAGTCATCATCGTTCTTGCGAGAAAGGAAAGGGGTTGTGGGCCGCTGGAAACTCCGAATCCGCGAGAATCCATTAACCCTTTTGCCTCCGTCGAAATATACTGGAGTTTCGCCGGTAAGGATTGTGTATAGAGTCGCTCCTAGAGAGTAAATATCAATGCTTTCAGTGAGCACACCATCTGCTATTTCGATAACCGGTGAAGTAAATCCGCGAGTGCCAACCGCATCTCCAATTTTGTCGCCAAGCTTTCCAGCCAGCCCCCAATCGGAGAGATAGGTTTGCCCTTGCTCCCCGACGAGTATGTTGTCGGGCTTAATGTCTCGATGAATGATGCCTTTTTTATGGGCATACTTGACCGCGTAGCAAACAGCAATGAGTCGCCCGACATTTTGTCGAATCTTACTTTCTTTGGCTTTTCGCTTAATCCTTTCCGAAAGCTTGGGTTTCGGACAGATGGGCATCACATGGAAGTGACTAAACCTGTTATTGGGAATTTCGAGGCTGTCGTAAATCGGAATTATTGAAGGATGATTCAGTTGAGCAATGGTCACGGCTTCTTGCCGATCGACAAATTTCAAGGCTACGTTTCGCTCCAACGCAGAATCATATGCCTCAAATACTTTCCCTTCCCCACCTACTCCGATTTGTTGGCCAAGGGTAAAGCGATTCCCATATTCGATCCCACGCATTGGCTTTGATTTCAAAAGCGAACAGAGTGAAATCCCATTTTCGCCATCAGAGTCATCATCGCGAAGTCGTAGTTTAATATTCATGTTTGCGTTTAAAAACTTGGAAGCTTCTAAATTAATGCCATTGATTTTAGGAATAAACCTAAAAATCAGAATTAGTCTAGTAGAGATCGGATTCGAGCCTGAATCTTCCTCACGTGGTATAAAACGGTCGTATCTGCCACGTCATAGATTCTCGCAATGTCAACATAGGTTTCGTCTCCAAAAAACCGCATGAGAAACCAAGTCGCGTTCCTTTTACCGTCCTTTTCTTTGCGTATCCTCTCAAGTTCTTGTTTAATGATTTCGAGCTGCTCCAGATTTTCCATTGCTGATCCAGGCGATCTTCCCTGGTCGCGATACTTTCGATCCGAGCCTTCGTATTTATCTTGGTATTCCTTCAGGTGATTTCCTTGGGTAGCGTTTTTTTTCAAGGAATCGCGAAATCTCCAGAGTATCGTCTTGTAAAACGCCATCAGAAATGCACGCTGGCTCTCCCAATCATCTCTCGCGAGCAATTCGGCCCAAACAACTTGACGAATCTCTTCGATTTGCTCTTTACGTAATCCCTTCTTCCCAAGAACACGCTTTGACGCTTGCTCTAACCACGGCCCCAATTTTTCGTACACGAAATTGCGATCTGCTTGGTCCATACTATTTATCCTTCGCGTTCCACTTAGCACTGCACTTGGAAAAAAACTGTTTTCGGAACATTGCCCCTGCTCCGGTTTTGGCGGATTGGAGTTGCATTTTTGATTTTCGATTTCACGTCGATTTCGCTCTTCTGCATCCACGGATTTATTCCTTTCACTCGTTCTGTTGCTAGAACGAATAGGATACCAATTCGAGCGGTTCGGTTTTTTAGTTTTTAGAGTCACTTGTTTATCGCTTAAGTCTGAGACGTTGTCCTTCCACTCTTAAACCGGTGCTCGTAATCGCCTCCGAGAAAATTTCTTACAAAAAAACAAAAGAAATTTTTGCCGGAAAAAAATCATTTTTGTTCTCGAAATCAAGGGAACCAACCGGGTTATCTGATGTTCGGTGATCGGAACTCAACATTTGGTTTGTTGGGTACGCTCATCAATTAATCTTTGAGGATCAAAAAATGAATTTCAAGTTTCTTCGTCTGATGGGCTTCCTTTTGATGGGCCTTCAGGTTTCGGATGGCCACGCGAATGATGACGTGATCGCACCTGGGAGAGAACTCAAAGTCCACGGGGTAAAGGTCCGACTGGAGGTGGATTTGCAAGCGAGTGATGGCTTTGACGTTAAAAGGAGCAGAACGCATGGTTGGTCGAGAGCCCGGGAAACGAATGTCAGCCTTCAAGGTGGTTTCTCGCCTAGTGGTCTGGGAGGAACCGTGTTGGGGGGCAGCCTGAGCGTTGGGTTTCGTCACGCATTTTCAGAGCACAGTGAGACAAGCGTAGCCTGGGGCCTACACCGTTCAAAAATCAAAGGGCCGCGAGCAGGCCGCATCGAGGTTCAATTTGCGGTCACGAATTCTGATTTAGATCACGGATATTACCTCGAACACTTGCAGATTAATCTCGTCAACTCCAAAGGAGACGTGCCGATTCAGTTATCTCTAGTCAATAATCATGTATGGATTCCCGCTGGTGAAACCATCATTTTGAGGCGGACGCTTACAGGCTTCCCAACCAAGGACGTGGAAAATTTGATCGTCCAGTCCAATGAGGGCGAAGACTTCAGCGTCCAACTGGTGGGAATTCCGTTTTGCCTTCCGCCAGGCATCACCGAAACCGAAGCTCGAATAAGAGAGAACGAACTGGGTAGCATTACTACGAAAATCCGGTGCATCTTAAACGATAGAAGCTTCACTGAATTCGCATTTTTGAAGAAATCAAATGGCGAAGCTAACTCCATCGAAGACGTGATAGAATCGCTGAATCTCAGCTCTAAAGAAATTACGCTTTCAAAAGGAGAGACGTCCTCACTTTTAAAGAAGAACGTGCCCATAACGCTTCACGAACAAATTGATGAAAAAGTGCCTGCAGAGATGTTGATAGCCATCGATGATGAATTCGTGAATGCTACCTTCGCGATCTGCACAAACTGGCGAGCAGGTTTGACTGAAGACATGCTATCGTTCTGTCAAAAACTGAAGCATTGCTTTCTGCTTGAAGAGGATCCAACGACGACCAATGGCGCGTTGAAAGCATCGGCTTTCATTTCCTCTCGCCAAATTTTCGTACCTAAAGGACACGCTGTCGTGCTTAAAAGTTGCCTGCTTGGTGACCGAACCAACGACCAAAATGTGGAATACAAACTCGCGTTCTTGAATCGACCTTTCCGAACTCATCAGCACGTGAATCCAAATTGGCGATTAAAGAACGGATATGTTGAGGAGTCGTACTACAGAATGCCACCTGAGTCGATTCCAGATATCGCCACTCACGGATTTCCTAGCTGGCATGAAAGCGGCAAGGTTCTGTTTGAAACTTCGATTTCAAATATCAGACCAAATCAAAGATTCAAAGCGAAAGCTGAGGATCGCTACTTAACCATCTTGATGCGGCCAAAAAAAGGAAGATTCTTCTCGTCCACAAGCAAGTCGATCGGTCTGATCGATTGTCTGATCGAATCACCAAAGTTCAAGGAGAAAAAGAAGTGAAAGCCACAATCAAAACAATTGCTTTTCCATTAACAATCATCTGCGTCAATCTTTGGTTCATTCAACCCAATTTAGCCGATGAGAATAATAGCATTGTCGACTGGCTGAAAAGCCGTGGGCAAGATTCCAGTTATACAGCTAGGGAGAAAATCTTTAAGTCTGAATTTGGCGGAAATTTTGTCGGTAGTGCCGAGCAAAACATTCGTATGCATGCCCTACTGCGCGAACGCGAAGGCGCGTGCAACATCGACCTACAGGCGAACATTTTGAATTTTGGAGGAGTTTGGGCATGCCCGTCAAAATTCAGCTTTGGACATCGCGAACTCACTGAACCGTTCAACGTAGCGATTGCCGACCGAAACGATTGTGCGCACCATGCGTTCTTGCTCACAACCGATCTGAGTGGTAACCGGCACTTCTTTCGCGCTGGCCCCACAAATCGGAAACTTTTCAACTGGGGCGCGATCAAAGTTGAACATGGAAAATACGGTGGCGGTACGATCGACTTTCGCGAACCACCTCATCAGCGGGTGCATTTGGGCGTAGTCAATGACCCCAACTGCTCGAATACGATTGCGGCGTTGACGGAGCATGCTCGACAAGTCAACGAAGCATCCATTGGCTACAAGCCATTTGGCCCAAACTGTAATTCGTACTTGCATGATGCGGTGATTCGCAACACCGATTTTTCGATGCCGAAACTCGAATTCAACGCCCCAGGTATTAATCAAACGCTTCACGGCCACGGCCTCATGAATTCTCGCTAACGATGTAAAAAGTCAGGGCCGCTGCTGGTCGGCGGCCCTTTTCTAAAGGCATCGCACTTTCTGTCAGGCTTCTTCAGCATCGCCTTTTAAGTCACACGATTGCTTGGCTTCGCTGAAAGATAAGAGGTCAAAACTTCATGTATGACTTTTCAAACCTGTGGCGCGTTACCCCAGAAAAGAATCAATCACCCCACCCAAAAGGAATCAGAATGAAACCGCTTGTCCAGCTTAACCATCACAAACTCGCAGAGCATTGCATTAGGACAGACCGACTAACTCTATTGGTTGGGCCAAGTGGCAGCGGAAAGTCCACAGCGGCAAGACAGCTTGCCGAAAAAATCTGTGGGAAACCACCTGTAATCCACTTTTGCAGCTCCTCCACCGAAATTGAAGATCTCTATGGAATTAAATCCTTTCAAAACTCAGAAATGACCTTTCACCCTGGCCCGATTGAGATTGCTTTGCGTGAAAACAGGCCGCTAATCCTGGAAGAGTTTTCTCTGTTACCCAACGAGATCAAAGATGGGTTGATGGAGTTACGGAAAGGAGAGACTCAAATAACGAACCGGGTCAGCAAGCAAGTCGCGATTGCCCCTCGCTTTGCGCTACAAGTTCCGCTAATCGGAAGACATCAATTTTGGCTCCTCGCGAACTCATGACTCGTGATCTTCTTGGCGAAGCATCTTCGGCCTTGCTAACGTAACAATCGATGATCTCCTGGATTGTTTTTTGATTCTCATCAGCAAAAAGGGCCCTTTCGTACCCCTCGGAATCGACGCCGTGAGTTCGAGCAGCTGAAATATTCAATGGAACTTTGATTGGCATCTCACGAAGAACACGCCAGTCTTCGACCGGATACCTGCCAGCCTTAACGGCGGCAAGCAATTGAGTTAGGTCCTCCTGGTTTCCCGTAAAGTCAACCACGTTTTCACTCGTCAATTGAGGCAATGAGTTGTAGACTTCGTCCTGCGACAAAGACGACATGGGAACATAACGAGCCACGATTTCGGGCCAAGTCTCTTCATGATCAATGAAGATCGTGGAATACAGCAAACCAATTCTTGGAAAATCTGAATAGAGTGACTCAATGGCTCGCTGAACCTATCTTTGGCGTGTTCCCCTTACGTCAGGGTTCACATTACGAAACCTAGTGTCAGACTTTAGTCGCAATATCCTGGCGGCAACACAGAGATCAAATAGACCTGCTTGTGAATGCAAGACGATACTTCGAGATTTTAGGGCTACCGTGACATTACTTTGAGCTCGGTTGCTTACGACCACGTGGACTGCGGAGCCAGCAATCACACCGGCCATGAATTCCAGAAACTCAAGTGCCATATTTTTGATGCTCATTGGAACTACCTCAAGAGATTGAATGCTTGAGCTTTTGGGCATCGAACGCGTGCTTCTCATCGATGAATGCATGCACGAGCGTGATTTCGATCGCCTCATCTTCAGTTATGGTCCCGACTTGCAAGGACTCCAACAGGTTTTCTACATGTCGGTAAGTTAGCTCCATGTGTCCACGATCTTCTCGTCCCTCCACCGTTCGAAATCGCCCGAAGGCTTGTGCTGCACGTTCAATCAGACTTGGGGAGGCTTCTGGGAATCGAGACTTTAAAAAAGCTATGATCGTATTCTGGTTGGGGGATGGGAAAACGACGATTCGAAAGTCGGCCAAAAGTGCTCGAATGGTTTCTTTGTCCCGGCTGCAGGGATTTTGGAGTCGTTCCGGAAGCCCGGTACAGATGCAACGAAACGAATCCGGTATAGGAACGTTTAGAATCTTTACTGTGGAAAGGAATCAAGTCGAACGAAGCTTTGATCCCGCGATGCATCACGCGGTACTTGCGATTGACTGCCATTCCACACCGAAACGATCCGTCAGGGGCATGCATGCGAACCTAAAGTGTATTGCGATTTTTATCGAGGTCTTTCGGCGACTTCAAATTGATCTAACGGTCCTTGCTTTCTCCGATCAAATCATCAAGGACGACGCGAGTGGACATGAAACCATGGTCCACCTCCGATCAGTGCTCAAATCAGCACGCGAGCCGTTCGATGGACGATTTTACAACCGCCTGACTTCGGTTCTGGCGCGTCCTCTGAACCTGCCTGGCGCAACAAGATGCTGTTTTCATCCGCTGCTCTTTCGTTCATCGTTGGAAGCATTAAGCGATGCGGAGAAGCAGAGTGAATACACAAAGCACAGGCTACTTATGGTGGCGAACCGCAATATGCCAAGAGGCCATCGTTTCAACAGAAGTCATTTTCTGTCCCGTGCCGCGGATGCGATCGACCGAATGATTGATCACAACGAACACAAACTTACTGGGCACTACGAGACCGCTTGCTGCATCATTCCGACTTCCTTAAAGCGAAATGCCAAGCCAGGGGGTGAAACATTCAAGATGATGACCATTTGAGCTTTGTTTTTTTGAGTTAAGTTGTGTTGTAAGCCAGATTCCTTAGTCCTTTTTGGTGACAAATTGGCGATCGCGTTGCCAACGAATAGGCAACCGGTATGATCTGAGTAGCCAACGTTAATTTCTTTCTTGCCCGCGAAAACCCGTGGTTGCAACGCCAAGCCAATCAAAGCCCACCACCCCAAACAAAACATCAGATTCTAGTGGGAGAAATCCCGTGGAGGTTCAAGTCCTCTCATCCGCACTACGGTTTTACAGGGAACCAACGGCATAAAAGTTGATTCCAAATGAAACAGGCCTCAAGCTCATTGGTGATTGATGGCAGCGTCAAAACTTCATTACTTATCCGTGGACATACGATTCGGCGTTTTTGATTTAAGTTCAACGAAAATCACCGCACGAAATCGCGCCCTTATGAATTCAGAACCAAATTCATTTGGTGTCGCTGGAACAAACGAAGCGATCAATGTGTTGGAAATCAAGTTGGCCGCCCCAAAAAAGCTATGAGTGACGAGTATTTTCATGACACTCTTTTGAACATTCTTGAACATAGAGGTTGAACTCGATGCGGTAGACAAAAAATTTAGTGACTCCTTTAATTGGTCGCCAGTGAGTAAGGCAAGTCTCGAATATTCTGCAATAGTTGAGACTTGATCTGACATTCTTTAAATTCTTTGTAACAGGCTGGGCGGCGTTTTGTTTAATGAGCGCACGCGAATTAAACAAAACGCCGCCCAGCGAAAGCAAACCCCAAGGAGTGTCAGGATGACCAACGAACAAAAGATTATTAAAAACAAACTTGGACTTCTCAAGCTGGCTGAGAAACTCGGCAATGTCTCCGAAGCCTGCAAAGTGTTTGGCTATTCAAGAGACAGTTTTTATCGCTTTAAAGAACTCTACGATAATGGCGGAGAAGCGGCTCTCAAGGAAATCTCTCGCAAGAAACCGGTCGTCAAGAATCGGGTCGATCCGGAGATTGAAAAACGTGTCGTTGAAATCGCCGTTGAGCAGCCCGCCTATGGGCAAGTTCGCGCGAGTAACGAGCTTAAGAAAGAAGGCATGTTGATTTCGCCTGGCGGAGTCAGAAGTGTTTGGCTTCGACATGATTTGGAGACGATGAAGAAACGTCTCAAAGCGCTCGAGGCCAAGAGCGCTCAAGACGGAATCGTGCTCACCGAAGACCAGGTTGCCGCTCTGGAAAAAGCCAAGCTCGAAAAGGAAGCTCATGGCGAAATCGAGACGGAACACCCCGGTTATTTGGGGTCTCAGGACACTTTCTACGTCGGCACCATCAAAGGGGGCGGGCGAATTTACCAGCAGACTTTCATCGACACCTACACACGCGTCGCTGATGCCAAGCTGTACGATCGCAAGAACGCACTAACGGCCGCCGACATGCTTAATGATCGCGTCGTTCCTTTCTTTGAGGAGCAAGAAATCCCGCTCCTGCGGGTACTCACTGATCGTGGAACCGGGTATTGCGGCAATCGTGAACATCATGAATACCAACTCTATCTCGCGCTCGAAGACATTGATCACTCAAAGACGAGAGCCAAACGACCGCAGTCAAACGGAATCTGCGAGAGATTCCACAAGACGATGCTGCAAGAGTTTTATCAAATCGCATTTCGCAAAAAGATTTACAACAGCATCGAAGAGTTGCAGGCCGATCTTGATCAATGGTTGAAATTCTACAACCTTGCGGCATAAAGCACCTTTGTTCTATTTGCTTTAAAAATCGAGTGTTTGTTGATCGGGATCTGGTACCGCGGGGGTGAAACTGCGTTGTTTCGCCTTTTGGGCAATGGCTTTTGCTTTTGCTGTTTCCAAATCGGACTGTTTGATAATCCACGGTCCATCTGAAAGCGGATGTTCCCCGGCAATGTCGCCTCGCTCAATTGCCATACGTAGAGTTCGGTTGCTGATACCCAGAAACTTTGCAGCTTCTGTCAAATTCATCCAGCCTTGGGAAGCTTTGGCGTCTTTGCTGAAGCAGGGAATCTTCTGATAGGTCCGCAGCGAGACGACTCGCTCTCTGGTGAAACGATTTCCTCGCCCTGTACGCATGCCGTTGCGATTCAGGTAGCCTGCGATCATATCGTCGGAACAGATTCGGGCCAGACTGCGAACCGCATCGATGGCCTCGGTTGAGGTTGCTGTGGCTTTGCCACGACGGCGACGTGGCACACGCAGCTCTGTGTGAACTCCGCCAACCCAATGAATCGTCAGGATAACTTCAAACGCTTCATGATCGATGTCAGCGACTATGTTTTCAATCAGTGTCCTGACGATCCGTTTCTTGATACGAGCATCGCAATCAGGGGCATTCCAAAGTGCTTCGACGTCAGCTGCAAGGTTTGTAAAGTCTTCCAGCGAGCCTGTTTCCTGCTGCACCGCTTGCTGCTGGTGCAGTGCGATTCTTGATTCGACATCGACAACGTTTTCAAGGGCAGCGTTCCAACGCTTTTCCAGCTCTTCGGTAACCAGTCGGTTCTCCGGATCGGTAGCATCGTATTGACGTTGTGCACGAGTCGCTTCGTAGTGCGCCTGCTCCAGTTGGCGTTGGAGAGCCTGTAGCACTTCGTGTTGACGTTCGGATTGTTGTTGATGGGCAAGCACGGCGGCTTCCAGGGCTGCGGGTTGAATCACACGGAACAATTCATTCGAAACGGCACGATCGACGGGCAGGCCGCCAAACGAGATACATTTCTCCTCACCATTATCGAGATGGCCCCGGTGGCAGCAATAGCGAGGAACATCATGGCGAGTACCAGTGTAATAGACGATCAGCTTGCGACTGCACTGGCGGCAGTTTAGCAGACCCGCCAGCAAAGCACTTCCGTTTCGCGGTGCTCCCATGCCCTTGGTAAGGCTGTTGTTGGACAGCATTTCCTGTAGCCGCTGGTAATCCTGCCAGGAGATATAGCCGTCATGATGGTCTGGTATCAGACTGTGCCACTGCTCGCGTTTTTTCCGACGGCTCTTCGTTTTGGATACTCCGTCCTGATAACAGGGCTTGTGTTCGGTTCGTCCGTAAACGTACGCTCCGGCGTAAACGGGATTGGTGACCAATTGATGCAGTTGCGAGTAAACCGGACGTTTCCATGACAACTCACCTTGGCGGTCTCGGGCTGGCACTTTCAGTCCTTGTTCAAGCAACCACATCAGAGCCTGACGCAGACTGCCCAGCTCAAAGCACTTTTTGAAAATCAGAGCGATGGCTTCCTGAACACGGAGGTCAGGATCTTTCTCAATCCGCTGATCGTGAGTGCGTTTGCTCCCAGTCTTCAGAAAGCCCACCGGAACGGCCACAATCAACTCACCGCGTTTGGCTTTCTGGTAACGGGCCTCCAGGCTTCTCTGACGAAGCAGATCCAGCTCGTATTCGTTAAGGCTGCCTTTGAGCCCCAACAACAACCGGTCATTGCTCTGGCGAGGCGAATAAACCGTTTCATGATCGATCAGCAACGTATCGACAACACGACAGACTTCCACCAGCTGTTGCCAATCCCGACTGTTGCGGGCAAAGCGGGAAACTTCGCGAGCCGCAACCGCTCCAATGTTGCCAAGGCATACGTCAGAGACCATCTTCTCGAAGCCACTTCGAGTTGTCGAGCCAGCAGCACTGCGACCAAGGTCTTCGTCAATCACTTCCACAGCCTGCCATCCGAGCAACTCAAGCCGTTGTTGCATGGCATACTGGAGTCGCCTGCTTTCTTCGTTGTGCTGGACCTGAAAACTGGAAGACTGACGGACGTAAAGAATCGCTTTTCTGGTCAGATGTTGAGACTGAATTTTATCGCTCATTGGAATCCTTTCCTGAGTCATACTGTTCTGAATCGCGTTGCTGACGCAGTAATTGAGCGAGGCTATGTCGAAGAGGTTCTTTTACTTGAGGCGGCAGATCGCTCCACCGGGGAACCATCGGGCGACGGGTGAACAGCAGCGTTTGAAACCGGGAGTTTTTTCGTGGACGTCGTGACTGCATGGCTTACATCTCCATCTTCATTCTGGAAATGCGTTCCTTCTACCACGGTCGTTGAACAGCCAACCGATTTGAGCTCCAAAATCAATGTTGCTAACGATTTTAAGGCAACCAACGAAACCCGGGGATGGTCTTGAAACTGCATCGATGCGCAGACACTTGAGTCGAACATCCACTGTGGAATATCGAAAGCTTTCCCATCGAGGGCAGATAAAAGCCGACAACGAAAAGTCGGGACACCCTTTCGGGTCATCGAACCTTCAACCGAAACTTCAAGTTGATACCACGGATGCCAACGGTAAAGCACCCTCGATTCAGTAACATGGGCGTTGGAATGTGAGGTTGTACAACTTCGAACGAAAACACTCATCGCTCGGTTATCAAACTCCAACTCAGTTTGAACAAAATTACCACTTAAACTAAGAGACCGCGTGGCCCCCTAAAACGGCACCACCTCAGGCGATCCACAATCAAGGTGGCGATTTTTTGCTTTTGGAGCGATTTGCACTTGCTCGTCTCATTTGAGAGCTAATTGCTGGTCGAAACAACGGCAGCAAAGGGGAAGCGTTGCATGATTTCATCTCTATTGTCCTGCGACATTTGCACCCTAAATAATTCTAAGCTAGAGAGGCTTTCAAAGCTCAAAAGGTCTTTAATCTCAACATCCCCCATCTTACCACCGATTACGGATAACCTTTCAAGTTGTTTGCACCTCTTTAAATCGAACCGGGAAGGATTTGAAACGATTAATTCTCGTAGCCCAGTGTTTTTTTCAATGCCTCTCATAGAAATTTCAAACTCTTCTGCAGCTTGTAAAAGACAGTATTCAAGCTCTTTCAATTGTCCCAAATATTTAAATGGATCATCGAGTCTGTCAGGCGTTATCAACGTCAACGCTTTCAACCCGCCGAAACCACTTAAAAATGAAAAGTCCTCTATTCCTTTGACGTCGTTCAATACTAAAGATTCCAACGGTAAATCCTTAATTGAGTTCAGATCGTGGACTTGGCAATTATGGAGCTTAAGTGCTCTCAAAATTTTGCATTTCTGGACACAATTTGCATCGAACAGTCCTGTTGAAACCACTTCCAAACTAGCGAGCATCTCAAAATTCGAAAGTTTATCTGCCTCGCGTAATTCGCGGCAAATCAAAGTCAATTCCTACAGGTTCGCAAGAAAAGCAATATCAGAAACTGAAAAGTCTTTTTCAACAGTAACAGTTAATTTTTCGATCTGGCTAAGTCGCCGAATTAAGGAGAGATCCCATCCCTTGCCGATTTCTAATTCTACTGGAGGATCGATCTTCGAAAACAGGATGTTTATCTTAGTAAGATTCTCACTTGAGATTTCATCTGCATGAGGTAACACAACCGATTGAATGTTCGAAAAACTGTAGTCTCCGAGTCGGGAATCTCCCGCAAAATAAACTCCCACACCACAGCGGCGAATCCGCCCAATTATTGACGCCCTTTTAATTCGTGAGGATGCAATCGCAAAAACGACAGACATCATCAGCAAAACGATTATCAGAACTCGCAGGCTGAACGTTTTGAATTTATAACGAAAATCTACCATTTCCCTTCCTTAGGAGACGGCAATTTAGGCTGCTTACAGCCAGGGCAAATCTCTATCTTGTCATAACATTCCTTGTCCGTGTTTTTCAAGTCATCCCGTACGTGAAGAGAAGGATCGAACGAATGCTGATTTGCCTTTTCCTTCAAATTTCTCATCATCTGTTTCCACTCTCTCAAGATTGCTGTCCCATCCTCCAATATAGACTTGGCTTCGAAATGGTGAGAAGCGATGCTTTTGAATACCTCTATATCCCTCCGCTTGTGAAGGAAAGCATCGCAATCTCCATATCTGTACCAGATGTTGTACCTAAACCCGATTTGTACCAACCCGAGTAACGATTGTTCACCACGGGCACGGGCCTTTCCACGCCTCTTCATTTTCTTAAGCCACTGTTTCCACGTTTCAACGCTCCTAATTGCTTTTGAGCTCAGCAAGGGCTGCGAAATGAACTTCACCAGAAAATTAGATAAACGACGCCAAGAATTGGGAATGACTTTTGAAGCACTATCTAAGCGGTGACGAAGTGATGCGAGAAGTCAAGGTTCAACAGGCTCGACTGATCAACGACCAACATCGGCCAGATACCGATTGCAACTGCCCCGATCGTCAGCGGCCGGGCGATTTCAAACGGATCCACAAACCTTCGCTACAAACGATTCGCGGCCTGATCGAAATTTCCGAACCATTCGAACAGCGCGAGTTAGAGCTTGAGCATGCTATAGTCATGCTTGCCGATTCGGTATCAAATAATTTTTCGGACGAGCCAGTAGTTGTGTTGTTGGTTAGGCCAGGTTATTAGAATTGCGATAGAGAAAAAAAGATGCTCGAAAGACTGAAGGATATTTTTGGATTTCAATTAGTCTTGGCGGCTCTAAACGATGCGGAGCGTTGCGAGGAGTGTCTGCCGCTACGCGGCTTCACGAATACCCCGATTCTTACGGTCGCTTTAGTGTGGCGTGGACATATCTCTTTCAAGGCGTTAATCGACTATGAATATTCGCAGATTTTTTGCGTTCGTTGTTTGTTCTCAGTTCTTGGCTTGCAATTCATCAAACGGCCAGTTGGATTTTTCCTGGGAAAATGAAGCCGTTATCCGCACGGTTTTGATGCACGACGCTACTGGAAACTTGGAACCCTCCATATCGGTCGAAGTAGTTGGCCCAAAAGCTCTTTTTGATATTTTCACTAGCGAAATATTCATCGCCGAACTTGAGCTATCAAAAGAACAAGCCAAGAAGTATCGCAAAATCTGTAAAAATTGGGAAACAATTTTTGTCACGCCGAGGAAGACTGAATAAACTTCGGGAGAAAATCGGAATTCGAAACAAATGCATGAAGACATAACTCGCGCCAGTTTGAGCGAATTAAAGTCACTTCTGCTTCCCCATCAGCTAGAAACTACCGCGCTTGTTGTCAGACGCTTCGTTTTGAGAAATATAGGACTTGTAAGTTTCGCTAATCGCCGCGCAGTAAGGGATGCCACTCGCATATCCAATGAAGAGTTCTTAAATTTGGTCAACAGTCGACCGAAAGTCGCTTCCAAACTAATCGACAAAGGCAACCAAATACGGTCCGAGGTCGTAAACGTCTTCCTTCAAGGCGTAAGCGAACCATTGCGTACTCGGCTTCTCGATGAATTGAAACACGATTCTGAAACCGAACCACAGCTCGAACTTTTAGATTGGCATCTTCAATGCGTTTGCGAAGACCTAGAATTTAATTTTTATGTTATTCGTCGCTGCTGCAAGACCAGCGGTTCCGAATCGGGCTCGATAGAGAAAGATTAGTCGAACACTTTGATTATCGGCACAGCACACACATGAAGCTGTTTTTAATTAGGAATCTAGTAGCAGATCACAAATTTGCCGCAGCGCTTGGGCTAACCGTAAATGACGCTAATGAAATTCTTGCTTTAGTTGGAAACGTAACTGATTATCAAAGGGAATTACGACGCTCCGGTCTGACAGCAGTCGAACAAACCAAACGGCACTCGGAGTTTACGGAAAGCCAACTTTTGCGGGTGGAAGAAATCGCCATAGTTCCAAACCGCGAATTGTTCGATGATTTAGCAAGGCGAGTATTTTTGAATCGAATTGGCCCTGTCGCCGCTGCGATGAACAATCTGATAAAAGACATTGAATTATCGACGCTGGATAAAAAGAAAATCAAGGAGAATGCAAATCATGCCCGTGCACGATTGCGAGAGCGTTCATCAAGACTTGAGCAAGAGCTCTTTGAAATGCAGATCGACGTTCTTGATGAAGAGTCTAAAGCAATGATAAAAAAATTCTTGGGGCCGGAGCTCAAGGATTCCACACCGAATTTAACCGTGTACTTGTACAGTCTTAGACGCCTATAAGTCAGAAACTAAATCTGTACTGTTCAATCAACCATTGAAGTTGGTCATTAAGTTGACAGAAGTAAATGTGTTTTGTCGATTGAAAGGAGGCTAAACAGCCAAACTGCAACTTCGTTACAACAAAGTCCAATGCACTGGGCTTTTTAAGGGCTGTACAACCTTGACCGCAATGTGATTCAACTCGAAGTGATGCGAACGTTTGAAGTGGGGGTGCTCGGATCTACGGCTTTGCAATGCTCGGCTCCTTTGGCTTGTGAGTATGTGCAATCCGAAACCTGGGAAATGACATAGATTGACAAGGCGAACCCTTGATGCCATTTATCCAAACAGAAGTTAGCTCTTTTGACTTTCGCAGTGCCCACTTTCGCAGTGCCCAAATCCGTGCTTACACAAATTAGTAATTTCTTTCGGGTTGCGAAATACCCAACACCACGGCCTGCAAATAAAAATCCCCTCACCCCCCAACCCCCTCTCCCCACAAATTCGGATGAAGCTTGATGACGTGTCAAAGCGAAACCGTCCGAATCTGCGGGGCGAGGGGGAGTCGGTTTTTTTTGCTAATTTGTATTGAGATCAATACATGTTCATGAGTCGGTTTTTAATGGTTAATTTGTATTGGGATCAAA
>JBCCSJ010000110.1:0-15527 GCA_039200505.1 Planctomycetota bacterium
ATTTAATCCGCCGATAATACGAATGACTACAATTTACGGTTCGTTAAAATCTACTTTGCAGTTCTCCTGGAACATCAGAGTCATGCCTCAAAAACTTCGGGGGTTCGGGGGCAGAGCCCCTGATGACTCTATTACCAAAAAACAAAATACTTCGTTTTGTCATTGACAATTCTTAAGACCGTCGCTGACACCTTTTTCCGGTCTGTGACACCTTTTTCCGGTCCTTGACACCTTTTTCGTTCTTTGACACCTTTTTCGTTCTCTCTATCAGCAAAGCAATACGTTTACGTTTGGGCTGACGGGATTCATGTTAACGTTCGCTTGGAAAGTGAAGGAAATCAGCGACAATGCATGCTGGTTTTGATGGGTGCGACCCACGAAGGCAAGAAAGAGCTAATTGCCATCCTGGACGGATATCGCGAGAGCGAACAGAGTTGGCACGAGTTGCCAATGGTCTGAAAAACCGAGGGCTGACCATGGCCCCGAAGTTGGCCATTGGAGATGTTGCACTTGGCTTCTGGGCCGCTCTTCGTAAAGTCTACGGAGAAACCCGCGAGCAACGCTGCTGGGTTCACAAGACCGCCAATATTCTTAACAAGATGCCCAAGAGCGTTCAGCTAAAAGCCAAAGCTGATATCCACAATATCTGGACGGCCGAAACACGGAAAGACGCCAACCAGGCCTTCGACACCTTCCTGGAAAAGTACGAAGCCAAATACCCAAATGCATGCGAGTGTCTCAAAAAAGATCGTGACTTGTTGCTGACGTTTTACGACCTCCCAGCTGAGCACTGGGCGCACTTGCGAACCACCAACCCAATCGAATCAACCTTCGCGACGATCCGGCTGAGACACCGAAGAACCAAGGGAAGCGGTTCGAAAAAAGCAAGCCTTGCAATGATGTTCAAACTCGGAATGCCAGCACTAAAGAAATGGCGAAGAATACGAGGCTACAAACAAATCATCCCACTCATTCAAGGATTCAAAGTCACCGACGGAATCATGCCGGACGCCGTCTGAAACAATTCCTCAGAACACAACATCTGACAATAGCTCCATGCCCCGGTCAAACCAAGTTACACACTCCGGTTGTATGGGGACCGCCGTGGACGGTTCTGCCATGCTGGGGGTGAAATTCGTCTTTTGTTAACTTTTTTGGTGAATGGAATTGCAAGCCCAATTGCGGATCGAATCTCTCTGAAGACCGTTTAACATTGCCGAATTTCGGGGTTTTTTAGAGTGTTTTAATTACAACTGCTACTGCCGGTAAATTTGATGCCATTTGCATAATTTGCCTGTTTTTTAGGGGTTTAAGTGAACAAGTTGAGTCTTTTGCAGTCAATCAATCGTATTGACCAGTAAGGTTGTGGAAATTTCTTGATTGCAAGCCGCCATAAGCCGAATTAATGTCAAGGGGTTTCTATTGAAGAATTCTGACTGGTTTGATACGGTTCTGTTTCACTACTACCCATGGCTTTGACACCGCGTTACAATTCGATTGATTCAAACAGTCCGACAAGGTCGGATTCAAATAATTTTGATTCGGATATTTCTTCTGGAAATCTGGAAATGCTTGAACTATTCAGCGAAATCTTCTCTTCAAAACCCACTACGCCAGATCCGGTTCCAAGCATCGCAAGAGACGGTTGTGACTCGTTGGGAGTTGCCTCCTATCAAAGAGATACACCGACTATCCGGTTGGGTGAAATGGTCGCAGAAACTGCACCGCCTTCTTTTGAAAAAAATGAGCCGCCATCTACAGAAGCTGGAAATTAGCCTAAAGTTAAGGCTGGTTCAACAAATGTTGTTTCGCCTGATGATCGTTTAGAGTGAAGCGGAATCGGCAAAGCCTTGAGTGCTATTCGGATTTGAATGCTAGATCCCTAGTTTTTAGTTCTCAGCTGCTCTTACGCCTGCCTGAAAGACTGTAACAATTGATAAATTTGTTGACGGTGGAAGGCTTATCAATGACGAACGTTTTGAAGCGATG
Organism: Planctomycetota bacterium; assembly: GCA_039200505.1. Taxonomy (GTDB): domain Bacteria; phylum Planctomycetota; class Planctomycetia; order Pirellulales; family Pirellulaceae; genus Mariniblastus. Next base: position 1,990 of record JBCCSJ010000110.1, read on the forward strand.
CTGCTCAACCTCAATTGATGGTCGATAGTCCTGAAGGGTAGGCTAAGTCAGGATCTGGGGACAGCAATTTGAGCTAGGGCTAAATCGAAATTCGTTTAACAAATAGGGTGATTAACGCAGATTGCATCCTAACAAAAAAGTATTAGATTCTTCGGTTTTTATATGGTGCTACCAAAGAGCTGATGATTCAATCCAATCATGAATTTGCGGACAAGGCGATCTACTTGTCTCTTGCCAAAGATCTTTCTCCAAAATTCATCGAAATTCAGGAGACCGAATTGCATTCCGAGCATCTGCGTGGGTGGCAAGTAGCTGGGTATAATGACTTTCTTTCACTCAGAATTATTGATGATCTCAAGTCTTTATGTGACTCTGAATTGTACAAAAGGCATCTTCCTTGGCTCCCGGCAACCAATATCATTTTGTTGCCTTTTGCCGACTCTTTTGAAGCATTCGATGTAAATGGGATTGAGGAATCAACCGAAGATTCTCCGCATTTGTTTTGCTTTGTGGAGATTAGATTTTCTCGCGGTTGTACTGAAACTGAGGACTTGTCAAGGAATGGGTACGAGCGGGTCGTTGAGGCTTTCAAGGCTTTTCAAGAAAACAATCAAATCTTCACTGGTAGTGAACATTGCCTATGCACGAGTCTCGGGGCTGCTGACCTCGTGGCTTTATGCCGATTGAATAGTGCAACGGACATCGATAATTTGCATTCAAAAATCGACCGGATCCGATCTCTGAAATTCGCTGATTTGAAAGACTATAGTGATTCTTTACTATTCAGTTCCTTGGACGGACACATAACGGCGGCAGTACAGGCAACCATGTCCTTCCGTCTTAGTAGCTATGAATTCTTTTGTTCACCAAATTTTTTGAAGGATGAGAAAAAAAGCAAGGCCGTGTACACGTTTAAAGCTCGCGTGGATTGTGGTCATGAAGAACATTTTCAGCATCAATTGTCAGGTAACTGTGAAAGCGTAAGGTTCCACAACATAAAGGCACAAAGTACAGAGGCAAAAGAACCGGAGAGCGTTGGCTGCCCTACCAACTGGGAGAGTTTCTCCGTGTCAGGTCAGTTCCATACGATAAGCGATCTTTGTTGGGCGTGGAAAAATCGTTGGTTTGATTATGAAGGCGGATGGCGGCAGCGCAATGTAGTCGAGACCATCACTTTTGTTGGTTCTCAAAGTTTCATTGAGGAAAACTCAGGCGACCAATTGAGTGGAGGTAAAGATCAATCCGTTTTTAATAACAAATGGAAGTTTGATCAAAAGACTTGGGAGAAATTTCGCCGTACAAGGGAGTCAATTGTCGAGTTTTCAAGGAAGTATCTAGGGGAAGTGCAACGCAATGAGTTGATTTCTTGTTATGACAGTTTTTTGAGTTGCTTTTTTAGAGCAGAATTGTTTGGGGCTGCGCATGACCTAGCCCCATTCTTCTTCTCCCTTGGTGAACTGTTTGGGCGAACGGAACTGTGGGACGCGATTTTTTACCCCGTTACTGAGTCGGCTCAACACCCAGACTTGCTTGAAAGTATCTTTCGGTCCAAATCAAATGCCGCCGAATTCAATGCTGACATGCAAGCCTTAATTTCACATCTCGCGAGATGCTTAAGAAACCGAATTGAGAATCGGTCTCAAAAAAGTGAGCTGCCTCCACCTGACACTCTTGATTACGGAGCATGTAGCCTTGTGAATGCCTACAGTGTCGCTTTTGATCTATGTGCGCGGCTTGTCTACACAAACCCTAGTTCTGGGAAAACTGGCAAAACTTTTGTTTCCTCAGTAGGGGCTGGGTTCGATGGCGTGATCGTATGCAGGGAGTTTTTTAAGAGTATCAGAAAACATGCTGCTCATGAGAGTTCTGATCTTACTGTGCCGCACTTGTTAGGACTTGACCTTTCGGGCCGAATGATCCTGGAGCCGAGTATTTGTTTTGCCCATTGCCTTCACGAAATAACCGAAATGTCTGGGTGGGTTGGAGAAGAAAGGAATGACTATCTTCGTGAGACAATAAATCGTTGGCTACTCATTGAAATCAAAGAAATCTATTTCAATGTTGTGGTTAAAGATGCCAAGGCAAAAAATAAGAGTACAAAACTTAGTACGGATACACTTGCTGAGTTAGATGAATTCATTGACAAGTTCATTCCAATGGCGATCCATAAGCAAATGCCAGGGATCAGTAAAGGGGCGACTGTAAGTAAGTCTCTTCGTGCTTTCTTGCTAAAGTTTGAGCCAGTGGAGTTTGTAGACGAGTTATGCAAAGCAATCGGATATGCCTGCATCAAATTTGGCGAGACCGAAGAGCTTTTGCAAAGAGATAGCGTTCGAATACCGGTGTATGCCCACCATTTAAAAGTGGCATTCGATGAGAAAGATTTTTATCGCTTGGCTAAAGAAGTCAAAGAGCTTGTGCGAGAGTATGTTCCAGATATCGGAATGTGGATCTGCCTCAATCATCTATGTCGTGAGAAACAGACGAGTAACTCTGAACGATTTAGGTGGGTTTGCCGGCTTTTTGAGGGCGTATTATTCGCATCAATTTACAAATCCGGGGGAAGTGGTAACGAACGACTTTTTCGGACGATTTTACTTCGGTGGAGCCTGCAAGCGGCATCTGTGCTGGATTCCGACGGATGGCGAGATGCAATCGCTTCGTATCTAGCTGAGTCTAGTCTTAAAGATGAAATTCCAATCGATAAGTTAACAGAGTGGCTTCCAAAAACTGAAGACTTCAAAAACCAGTTTGATCCGGAAAAAGGTTTGGTGTCTCGACTGAAAAAATTAAAAGCCTATTCCGAAAACGTCAAAACGCCATCCGATCCGACTTTGGTAGCAGTTGAAGATCTTTCTGAGATGGAAAGAGCTGCATTGGAAGAATTCGCCTGTGCATGGCGAAATAATACAGTAACCGATGAGCTAAGATTGGTTAGTTCCCTTGCAGCTATGGCGGAAGTGTCGCTTCAAGAGCGTTTGTTGCGAAATGACTAAGAGTATCACAGTGTAATCCTTTTGAATGCCCATGTCTCAATTCCAGTTTCTTTGTATTGGTGATAAAGCTGGTTTCAAAGACTGGTGCACACAGGCGTTTGGAGATGATGTTCAGTTCTACAATTGCCGCACGAGTGATATCAGGCCAAATTCCTTCGAGGTCAGGAATATCATTGATAGGATCGACAAACTTTACAACCGGGGGAACAGATTTTCTCGATTTCTTCGAAGAATGTGCAGTTTTTTGCAAGATTCAAGAAGCGGTGACTTTTCAAGCTGTGTGGTCTTCGACGAGGGAGTTTTTGCCCCCCAAGAAGTCGCCGCATCTATCGAAAAAATTGCGTCGCAGTTTAAGACTTCTTGCTTTTTCTGTTTTCTCGCAACAAGAGACCGTGATGGCAAAATTGAAAGATATAGAGATACTGAAGTGGATTTCATTTTGGATTATGAGCTGGAAAATGAAGGTGAGCTCGCGCGTTTTGTCCTTAGCTCGGTGAAACGAGAGCTTAGTTATGCGAGACCGAGATTTGCGTTTTTGAAAAAGCTTGTGACGTTTGTCCTTGGCGGTTTGGCAACGGGATTAACCGCGCTTCTGATTCCCCTATATCCCACGCTTTTCTATGATATTTACGGGGCTTGGAGTGTTGAAGTCGTAGAAGAGGTGACCAAAGATGTATCGGGATGGAAAAAGTACACGTTGATCATCAAAAATGAGTCTGGCAGCGTTAAATCTGGTTTTAAGATTGAACCTATTTCTGATCGCTACGAATTCAAAAGTTTAGAAAGGAAAGTTTCAAAAATAGAAGCTGGAGAAATGGCGAAAATAGATTTTTTTGCAAAGCCATTTGGAAGTAAAACAAAAGAATTGTGTGATGACATCTCAGTTTCAATAGACTTAACCGTTTCAGATGAAGAATCGAAACTCAAGAAAATTCGACTGTGGAGCGGAACGCGTTGACGGCAGGCATAGTAGACCGTGCTGGGTCTTATCGATGGGGTAGCCTGCACTACTGGCAAAATGGCAACGCTGAGTTGGAACTTTCGGCTTGGCCAGTTCGTAGGTCTTATGGTTGGGGCAAGCGTGGGAACCAACCACTGTTTGAAAAAAAATTAAAAAGCCATCCGTCAAAGCGCACGCCACTTTCGCGGAGCGAAAGGCGACGATCTCTTATTCATTTAATATAACAACAAAACTCACTTCATCGGACATGATTGAGTCGGTGACGCAGTCAGCAGCAAAGATGAAGGCTTAGTGCTTGAATCGTCTGTTTCCCAGCTGAGCAAGCGGGACTTACGGAAAAGCCTTCTAATATGGCGATCCCAAATGTGTAGAAGCTGAATCATTTCGGGATCAATCGAAATATTTCTAGCCTGCCTTGACGTCGGGGTTTTTAATTGCTTTTCCTCTGAGTTCACTTATCTCAATTAATTGACTACGACTCGATGCCCTTATTTCTGTTGAGACAATTCAAAGTAGATCGACTCTCCGAGTCGAAATAGGCAGGTTTTACCGCTCGGGGAGCGGTGCTACTTTTGCTTTGCATTAGATCGCCCCCTTAAATTAGCAACCATTCGCGAGCTCAACGAGTCGAAACAAAATGGATTATGCAAACAATTCCAAGTCGATTAACGAACAGTTTTGGCTTTGGCGGGATCGAAGCGTTGGATGAAAGTTGCGGCTGGATGAAAGTTACGATACTTTGGAGTCGGTCGTGCTGGAGGAAGGGTCTCTGCTGAAGAGTACCCCGACCGCTGCATTGCCCAAGATTCAGAAGTCAAGCGTTCCAATATTCCACCGCTCAACTCTACTTCTGAATCTTTTCTAAAGCGACAAACTCCTTGGCAGGATGCGAAGATCTTGTCAGCACGATGCGTTATTCAACCCTGCAAACTCGGTTCAAAATTTCAATTCCAGCTGAACTAAGACAGTTCTAGTCTAGCAACGTTTAGCAAGACTGAAGAGTACGCCTTAACTGACAACGAGCAAAATCATAATTGGAGATTCAGAATGGGCTCGACGGTATCCAAACAATTTTCGGTCACAATATTGATCGGTATTGTTTGTATTGCATTTTCGCCAACAAATTGGTGTTCTGCGGTTTATGAACAAAACTCACGCAACGCTGAGCCACCGAACATCATCCTGATCATGGCGGACGATATGGGCTTTAGCGATATCGGTTGCTATGGGAGCGAAATTGAAACGCCGGTACTAGACCGTTTAGCAAACAACGGAGTTCGGTTTACGCAGTTCTACAACACATCTAGGTGTTGCCCGACTCGCGCGGCCCTGCTTACTGGACTTTATTCTCATCAGGCTGGAATTGGTTTGATGACCGGGGACAGAGGCTATGACGCGTATCGCGGAGATCTTAATCGCAACTGCGTGACATTGGCAGAAGCTTTGAGGCCAGCCGGATATCGAACGTATATGGCGGGCAAATGGCATGTAACAAGGCACGTAAGTCCAAACGGCAATAAGCAAAACTGGCCCATCCAACGAGGTTTCGATCGCTTTTACGGAACAATTACCGGGGCCGGAAGTTATTTCGATCCTGCAACGTTATGTAGAGGAAATAAATTTGTCACTCCGGTTAACGACAAAAAATACCAGCCAGCAAGCTACTACTACACAGACGCGATCAACGAGAACGCAGTCACATTCATTCGTGATCATTTTTCGGACAAAACCAGCAGACCATTTTTTTTATATGTCTCCTACACCTCCGCCCACTGGCCGATGCACGCCCGTCCGGAAGAAATTGAAAAATATAAAGGAAAATACGACGCTGGTTTCAACAAGATCCGCAATCAACGTTATCGCAAATCAATTGAGTGCGGTGTGATCGATTCAAGGTGGCCAATATCAGATGCTGACTCCAATTGGGACAAGCACAAGAATCGAGAATGGGACATTCGCAACATGGAAGTCTACGCGGCCATGGTCGATCGTATGGACCAAGGCATCGGTTGGATCGTTAGTGAAGTCAAAAAACACGACGCCTTAGACAACACCATTATTATCTACTTACAAGACAATGGTGGTTGCGCCGAAGGTTACGGACGGCGATCAAATCAAGACAAAATGAAAGACGCTGACTACCAACCACTGGGACCAGAAGAGTTACAGAATAAGATTTGGCCACCTATGCAAACGCGTGATGGCCGGCCAGTCCACTGCGGCCCGGAAGTCGTAGCAGGAGCTGAAGATACTTTTGTTGCCTATGGAAGGGCTTGGGCGAACGTATCAAACACCCCTTTTCGTGGTTACAAACATGATGCTTTTGAAGGTGGAATCTCAACTCCGTTTATTTTCCATTGGCCAAATGGCATCCCGAATTCGCGACAAAACACCATCAATCATTATCCTTGTCACTTAATCGACGTCATGCCGACATTGCTACAGGCAAGCGGTGCCAGGTATCCAAAAACGATTGCTGGTCAAAATATAAAGCCAGTTGAAGGAGTCAACTTGATTCCAGCGTTATCTGGAGAACCGATTGAGCGAGCTTCACCATTAGGTTTTGAACACCATGGCAACCTCGCGCTTCGAGATGGCAAATGGAAGATCGTTTCTGCCTATCGCAAAAACCAGCCTACCAAATGGCATTTGTACAATATGGAAACGGATCGAACAGAACTTAATGACCTTTCGCAGGAGAACCCGGAATTACTCCGTGATCTTGTTGCGAAATGGCAAAGCTGGGCTGATCGCGTCGGCGTCATACAATGGCCATTTGAACCAAAAAGAAAGCCGGGGCGTTAACGCATGGGTTCATTCAGGAGTCGTCGAACTTCTGTTTTTGGATTGCTGGGTGATCGGATTTTAAAAAAGTAACCAGCGTTCTATGGGGCCCCCGCAATAACACGCTATAAGTTGCTTGAAGCGTATCCTTTTCTCACAGCGTGATCGAATGGCCCGCTCCGCCAGAATTGCCCTTTTGATTCAAAGGGGCGTTCACTTTGCGACCCGAATACCGCATCGTCTCCGTCAACTGCTTGCGAAGGAAAACCTATTGGAATTTCCTAATCGCACTACTTAGGGTTGCTAACTAGTCGAATGGGACACTGTGAGAGCCGGAGAGAAGCGAAGCTCAACATCGACAGACTTTACGTCCGATGAATTTTCGACAAATGGGTTCGGGTTCTTTTGGAGACGCTCTTGCGGAGAGGACTGCGCACAAAAAAACCGAGGTCGTAATTGACCTCGGTTTTTGTTTGCTCAAATAGCACACCCGGTAGGATTCGAACCTCTAACCTTCGGTTCCGAAGACCATGAGAGCGTTGATTTGGCTTTCACCACGCTTTAGAAAAGCCTGCTTTTACGGGGCTTTTTCATTCACCAATCTTCGACAACGCTTCGACCAAATGCAGATTTGGCGAGTTAGTGGGGGGATTAGTGGGGGGACTAAATTTGAGCACAGCTCCCTTCCCTTACCTCAATTCTGGAGATATTTGAAATGTCAAAACACCGAATTGACTCTCCGATAGGCCACAAAATCGCAGACACGAAAATACGAAGGCCCGATTCCCCTATCGACGGCGACCGGCTGAACGTTTGAGTCCCTTGGCGACAATGTCAAATGCTTCAGCAGCCTTATAGTCCTCAAGCACATCGAAGAAACAAGCCAATACTCGCTTCGTCTCAGCGACATTAATTTTGACTCCAGCCGTATCTGCTTTTGCTGCTACTTCGTTGTAGATGTCATTCAAATTTGCTGTTTTCTTTTTGACGGCTTTTTTAGCCATGATTTCGCCCCGTGAGTTGAATTTGTGATTGTCACAAAAACGAGTTTTACTCGTCATTTCATTTTTTGAGAACACCGATGACCGAAACTGGTGCACTTTCCGGAAAGACTTTCGTGACATCGGCGTGAAACACCGATGACAGGAACGAAATGCCTTCGGCCGATTAATTCGAAGCGTCTCAACAATTTGCTGAATCCGATTGGCTCCTAGATCAAAAAAGTTGCTTGCTAGATTCACGCAAGCAGCTATTCGAATCAAGCAAGAGGAATCACTACCGTTCCACTTCTGGTTTAACGGTCAATTTAGACCGCTTACTTCAACCGTCTCGTTAACGCGATGTCACCGTCAAACTAGACAGTTATATTACCGTCTTGCGACCATCTCTTTACGGTGTAGGAATGAGCGTCCTGTTTATTCTGGCTAATTAAAGCTAATAAGTATCCGTTCCACAACTTGCGATACGGTTTTGTGACCGTAGCTTTTAGTCACTGGTACGGTTCCGATCGTTTCGCAAGATTCAAAAAGAAAAACTTGCAACGGTTCCAAAGCAGGCGTAATGTTGGGACGCTACCGTTCCATATTTTCCAATGTCAGTACCAGATGGGTTCATCACCCGAATCGAAGCCCAAAGTCATTACCAAAGATCGAAGCAATCATTCATTCGCGACGTCGATCAAGCACGCCTGAGAGGGGACTCAGCGTTCCTTGAAAACTTCGTCGTGGTATTGAAAGACGACTCGGTTGTGCAGGGTAAAGATGCGACCAAGAAATTTCTTCATGACAATGATTCATTAAAACCAGAGTGGTACATCCGAAAGTCGTTTTTGGATACGAGGTATTGGGTCCGTGGCAAAGCTCGTAAATCGAAGAAAGCAAGCAGCAGCGAACCTGAAAAAAACACACCCAATGCGTCCCAAGCGTACGATCCATACGTCGCCTTGCTGGAAAAAACCAATGAAGAATTACGCAACCAAAACGCGAAACAACTTGATCTCATTGCCGAGCTAACTGAGAACCAAAAACAGAGCAATGTTCTGTTGAAGTCTTTCACTGACAGACTTGCTGAGCCAAAGGAATCGTTACAACTACTCGACTCTAAACTGGCGCCCCGAAACAAAAACGAAGTTCCCGAAAGGGGAACGACAGCTGCCGTCAGACATGTGGATTCAGCGAAAGAATCCTCTGACACACTAAAACCCTTTTGGAAAAGGGATATTTTTTGGTTCATTAACGATCGCTTGTAGCATGGTTGGCGTATTGGATTCACTGGCACTTGGCGAACAGCAAACAGATAGCCAAAAGCCATTTGACGGATTTGAAAGACCGGATGCGACATTCGTAATGTGCCCCAACGAATTTCTAGATATTTTGATTCCAAATCACTCAAGAGGTTGTGTAAGGCTCGTCAGTTTCGTTCTGTACGAAACATTTAAATGGCTGAAAGAAGATGGGACACCCAATTAGCAAGAAATTGCGATCTCACTAAACGAACTCATCAACCGAGCTGGTATTAGCAGAGGAGCGGCGACAGCAGTAAAGAAAGAAGCTGAAAACGGACAGTTCATTGAAGTCATTAAAGAAGGCATTGCCAAAAGCAAAGGCCAACACGGTCAAACCGCCGTCGTTCGCCTCAAATGGAGTGAACGAACAGAACCAGCAACGAATGCAAGAGACTTTGACGGATTCTTTGCCGGACGAGGATTCTTCACTGCATTGCCCCATTCGTTCTTTTCAAGGATTATCCCAAACGAACCGCTTGCGACAATTCGATTCGTTTCGACAGTGTTTCGGCAAACTGAAGGATACCAAACCCAGTTTGGCCGGCGAAAATCCGTACCGCTTTCTTTTTCAAACTTGCATCGCCTTACTAACATAAAGAGCCCGAGCGCATTGTCTAAAACAGTCAAATATTGCCTGAAAAAGAACTTCGTTGAGTTAGTCGAGCTTGGACAATGGAAGGCAGGACAAAGCAAATCAACGGCCTCAGTCTACGGCCCAAAATACTGTAATCGATCAGAAAAGGGTTCAAAAAGTGAAGCCTTAAATGAACCCGATCGGAACAAAAAAAGAAGCCCGGTCAGTTCAAAAAGTGTAGTGGGAAATGAGTTCAATAAGTGTAGTCCTAAAAAGAAAACAAAAAACAACTCTCAAACAACTGATGAAATTTTAAAAGATTCTGTGGCTCTACTTGTGAAGGAAGGATTCAAACGATTGGATGCGGAGAAAATCGCTAGATCAGCCAGTCAGAAAATAATCCGAAACCAAATTTGTTGGATGAAATATCGCAATTGCCAAGAAAATCGACTGGGCTACCTGCGTAAAGCGATTTTGGAAGATTGGACAGAACCCAAAGAAGCTAGGGTCAAAACCAAAGAATTTCGATTACGAGAGAAAGAACAGTGGCTTTAAGAGAAGGAAGATCGCCAGGATTCGTACCGAAAGCAAGCCAATTCTTACAAAAGCAAATTGCGCAAAATGTGGTTTCAAATATCATCGAGCGAACGTGAAGAAATTAAACAAGAAGCGATCAATGCAGAAGGATCATCGTGTCGCAGCTATCTCCTCAAGAAAAAGATTGACGAAACGCCACCAAGTGCTTTTCTCAATCAGCTTGCTAAGAAAAAAGGCCTGATGTCATTGCCTGAATTCGAGGAATCAGTGCGAAAGATGCCGATTGAACAGCCAGGCAATGCTATCGAGCGCAACGAAAATCACCGCGATTCTTCTTTGAATGTCGCTTCCAATTCGTCCATGATCAGATTCGAAAAACACTCCACAGCGTCAGCCAAAAGCTGATTGACTGATCGCCCAAGCATGTTGCTTATTGCACGTAATCGTTTCATTTGCAGAACTGTAATTCTGTTAGCAGGCCAAATTTCCGATTCAACTAGTTCATCGTACGGTTCGAACTCACGGTTTCGATCTTGAGCAGGATAGCGTGCCGAATTGCCGCTGATTTTATTCGACGTAATTCGCTGATGGTCTGTTTGGGTCAGCAACGGCTTACAACCAAAGTTTGGCGATTTTTCACGAACTAATTCTGATCCATTGATGCCTGATGATGGTAAATCGGTTGCTATTAATTGCAGACTGCCAAATATCTTGGGCGAAGTCAATTCAATCGCCAGAGGCGATAAATTATGGTTGTAGGAAGACTGCCCCGTGGACGGGGCAGCTTTCGGGGCAACAAACGTGGCGGCAGAACCGACCACTTTCTCCGCTTGTCGAAGCCAAGCTAGTACACTTCTACGATGACAACGAGTCACGGCCTATCGTCCGCGACCCCAGGGCCTTCGACAACACCGACGGAGCGGCTGCTACACCCCTGGGGTCGCGTACTCGTTCCTCGCCCTCGACTCGTTGTCGCACACCACTCTCTACGCCGGAGGCGTCATCACTTTGAAGTCTATCGACTTCAATTCACCATTCTCCATCTCCAGTTCCCGCCCCTTTGCCCAGACTGTCGTTTCCTTACGACTATCGCCAATCGCGTGAAACCAAATCAAATTTTTGCCAAAAAGATGTCAAGATGATAATATCCCAACATGAATCCAAAACTTACCCCAGAAATGCTTTCTGCCTTAAATCAACAGGCTGGTCCTATCCCTCTTGATGGTGGAGAAAGTAGCCAACCTGTTTTCCTGATTCGCATGGATGATATTTTGGATCTCCAAAAAGTTGGTCGATAACCAACTTCGAGCGAAGTTAGCGGTCGCAAATGAGGACGTTGCAGCAGAACGAGTTACCAATTGGGATTTCAATGATTTCCAAGCTCGCGCTTCTGAGCGACTTGCTAATCGAAAACATTCCTAATGGGGGAGATTCGGGTTACTCAAGCGGCAAGCAAAGATGCAGACGAAATCTTTGATTTCATCGCCTTTGAGCGGCAGAATCCCCAAGGGGCGACTCGACTTTTCAAGAAAATAGACGAAACGCTTCAAGTGCTTTCGAATAATCCGCACATGGGCGAATACGTGGCCAGATTGCAGCCCAACCTTCGCCGGTTTGTCGTTGAAAGTGACTACCTAATTTTTTTCGAGCCAATCGAAAACGGAATTCTTTGGCTTCGACTGATTCATACAAAACGAGATATTTCCATCCAGTATTTTGATCAGTCTTGAACACCAAGGTGGCGATCAATTTCGTCAAGATCCTTAACCGAAATATCCTCCGGTTGCTTGCCAAGAAACACTGGATCATTTGGCCATCCGATTTGAACGCTTAAGCCACGTTGCATTAGTTCCCAAGCCAATGGCTTGAATCCTTCGATTCCCTCGGGCTCATTGTCGTGCATTAAAACGACGCGGCTATTTGCCACTTGCTTTGAGAATGCGGCAGTTTTTTCTATCTGCTCACTAGTTGCTTTGTTTGTGCAAAGTCCAACGGCACAAACACCGAGGCAATCAAGCCGAATGACATCATTTGGTCCCTCACAAATTACAAGACCACGTTTTTTGAGAGATTCAACTAATCGCGGTTCTTGAAGCCGTTTAGACTGTTGGCCGTAGAGTTCCAAACCGCGTTTGTATCCCGATACAAACTTGTGTTTGGTCGGTTGTTTACCTTCGGGGCGGCCATCGGCAATCCATTTTTCCCATTTGGCAGGAAAACCTGCGTCTCGACCACTGTAGCTCAGTACGTTGTCTCGTTGATCGCGGTGCGTGTAAACAACATATCGTTTGAAAAGCGATCGACCATTCTTTGGAACGTAGCCAACGCCCCACTTTTCACAGACTTCTGGCGTCAACCAGGGGCGTTGACGAAAGTAAGAGGCTGTATTGGGCGGCATGACGGACAGATCAGTAACTAGGTCTTTGTATAGATCTTCTATCTTTCTTGCTGCTTCTTTTTCATGCACTCGTAGCGGTACGTTCTTTTCAACTGGCTTGTCGGCGGCTGGTTTGGATTCCGGCGTTCTGTTACGTGTTTGTTGCTGGCCACTGCTATCAGACAGATTTTGCAGTCGCTTCGAGGCAGCCAAAAACTCATCTCCCTTCAACCGACCTCCCGCTGGCGGACGCCCCGTTTCTAAACCGTGAATTAGCGTCAAAAGATTCCCGCGGACGCCGCAACTGTGACAATAGATCAATCTCGCTTTTGAATTCTGATCAATCGACAATTGACCGTAAGTCGACTCGCTACATGCTTCATTGAAAACACAATCCATTCGATGTTCGCCGCTTGATGATTTTGGCAATAGCTTGCCATAAGCGGACAAAACAGATTCGAGAGAAGTCGAATGAACCAAGTCATCGACGTTGTTCATGTAGCGACGCTGCTGCATAAAAAAAGAATGGGAAATAGAAGACAGCTTGAGGGTCGTATGCTACGCTCGTTCGCAGTAGATGGCAAAAAGAAACGTAACAATTTGGCAACGTGACATTGAAATTTTGACAGCAATCGACCGACTGCCGCTTACACCAGCACAACTTCATCGCCTAAGTCAAACATTTAGCAATCCGTTTTCTTGTGAACATGACCTCCGGCGCAGGTTGCGTCAGTTCGTTGCAGCGGGTTATGTTCGATCGTGGCCGTATGTCACTACAACTCTCGGCCGTTCGCCTTCGTATTACAAACTGTCGAGGCAAGGCTACCAGTTGCTTGTAAGCGCCTTTCTATGTGCAGGTTGACATGAGTTCTATGCTTCAAGATTTTGGAGCAAGTAATGCAGCGAAAGCGATTTTCCGCGGATCAGTGGCGGGGGTGGTTTCTGGAGTTCGATTCCAGCGAGCTAACAGTCCAACAATTCTGTGACTTGAAGGGGACGACACCGAATACTTTTTACAATTGGCG
>JBCCSJ010000111.1:0-15392 GCA_039200505.1 Planctomycetota bacterium
ACCGGATTGGTCCCAATTGGTTATTTGTCGTCTCGTTTAGAAGTCGCCGAGTCTTTGACCGGTAGAATCCCAGATTCAGTGTTGGCAGTGAGCTTCAGTTGCGCTGACAGATCAGAATCCTTGAGCTTAACCACAAGAGATCCTTTTGCAGAATTTTCAAACTCTTGGCAAATGATTTTAAGAAAATGGGCCTTGGCAGAACCTGAGTTGAGTTGAACTGCGGTAAAAGCCTCAGAATCAATCTTGAGGCTCTCTATCTCTGATTCAACTTGTGTCTTCAAGACAACGGTTTTAGTGGTGGCTTTATCAATGGGACCAAAATCCAATGAATCCACGGAAAACTCGATCGGCTTTGAAGTTAACACGGTAAGCGGTACTTCAAATTTACTTTCCTGGCTGTCATTGCTGAAGATGGTCAGGCTCTGATTTGGCCGTAATCCTTCGCTACCGATCACCTCGCAGCCAATCTGATAGGTCACCTTATAGCCATCGACGGCATAGGATAAGACTTTCGGAACGACATTTTCGCTCGTCGATTCCAACTTAGTGATTTTCCAAAAAGGACTTCCGCCTCTGACTACCGTCAGAGTCTTGGTTTGCTTCTCTCCGATGAAAAGGTTGTCGATTCGGATCGATAATTTCGAGGATATTGCCAGTAAGATCTCGGATCGCGTCATTAATTCGCATCGTCGGATTGTCGATTGTTTGACGGATGGCATTCAGTACCTGAGTATTGTTGCTGTAGGTTACTGTCAGGTCACGAGTCTCGATCGTTCGCACCGTCTGTCGGTCAGCGGATTAACCGAAATAAGTTCGTGTTTGAGGGCATCAGAAGTCACTTCCTTACGCAGTAACTGATTGTTTTGGTAAACATACCGTACATCGGGCGAGGATTCACGATGGGAATTCTGAACATAGTTACTGCCATAAGTGGATGGACGGAGTCCAAGGCAAATGTGGATGTCGTAAAAATAAGGACAAAGTGGAACTTTCGGGCTGCACAATCGAATTCCTTATCCTACGGCCGATGGAATCCAATGAGTATTGGTCGACTGAAGTCGTTGGCATTGGTGCTGATGGTGTTGAAATAACAAAACCTGTGCGGGTGAGATATTCTGGACACCGACAGTAGTGGTTAGGTGCAAGGCTAGGTTATATCGAACATTCCATTGCAAAAGTGTGCTGCGGAACGGGGACAGCAAGAAGTTGCATGTACTTTGATGTTGTTAGCCAAAACTATCGTGGGCAATTTGGTGGAGGGGACAATTGGTTTCCTCCAAAAGAGATTTTAACAACGATACCAAACCCGAAACTACAGGGCGTCCTTATAGATAAAGATTCAAGGGGACAGGCTTTGCGCCTTCAGAGTTGTTAACGGATGTTAGATATTCTCATACTATTAGCTGCGGCTGCTGTTTCGTTTCTTTTTGGAGTCGTTGCAGAATTGATGTTTGGCTATTCGTCGTATTTTGAATCAGGTGCAATTTTCTACTCAATTGTTGCATGGCAAACATGGGAGAAAAAGAATCTAAGAATTCCAATTTTTGTTGCTGGGCTAATTGGTTGGCTCACGATTGGAAACTATGGAGCCCTTGTATCAGTGTCTCGTCACGATCATTCGCTATTAAGTTGCCCGTTCGATGCTTGTTGTGGTTTATCTGGAATTGCTTCGGGTTTGGCGGGTGCATCCATTTTGGTATTGGGGACTTTATTGTTGCTTCCGCAGTACCCAAAAATGTCTAGTCCAAAATCAGTTTTTCAAATATCGCTACGGTACATTATTTGGGGAATTTGCATGTTAACGCCTATTTTTGCGGCTTTCGCACCGGGAATTCAGCAAAACTCAGAAACGCGAATTGTTAGGGAAAATCTCTTGGATAATATCGATCCTATTGCTTTCCGTGACGCGGGGCGCGAAGTGCTAGATGGTAAATCGCTGCTTCAGAGAAACCAAGAAGATATCAATTTGGATGAACTTCCTGATATCATTGCGAAAATCAAACCGTCACGTGCATTCGTGGCTTATGGATATCTGGCATTACTATATGGCCCTTACGAGAACGTAATGCTGATAGTTCGGCAAAAGGGGGATAATTCATCGCAAGGACGGAAGCTCGTGGAAGGTTTTTACTACCGAGAACGTTGAGAAAGAAGCATACGCGTCCTGGACTGGACTCTTGAGGTACGATTCAAAGATATCAGGGGTAAGTTCGTCGCATGAAATGTCGACCAGTTTCTCACCCTTGAGCCAGTCGAGAAATTGCTGGGCATGTTCTCTGTAGAACCGATAGGTCCCGGCAGAGCGATTTTTGCCCGTCCACTCAACCATCTCATCCATGATGACGGCAGGTGAGTGCGAATTTAGACGCGGGGACTCCACTTGAAGCTTGCAAAATTCCTTGAAAGCGTCTGTTTTGTTCTTCGCCTCAAGCTTCTTTCGCTTGCCGTTCAGCGTGACATACCAACCCTTTCGGGCTTCCCAGTACCAGGGCTCATTTTTTCTCGCCATTGTCAAAATCCTCAGTGACCAATCGTATCGGAATAGTATCACTGGAATATCGCGAGACAAGTTTGGGCAAGAATTGCCTTAGAAAAAGCGGACGGAGAGGGATTCGAACCCCCGGTAGAGTTTCCCCTACGCCGGTTTTCAAAACCGGTGCCTTAAACCAGACTCAGCCATCCGTCCTCGCTTTTTACTGTGCCCATCCCACTCATTTTAGAAATAGGAACGAGCGACATGTGAGCCCAAATTAAACTGCGTACCACTATCTTTGACAATAGCGGTCCAACGCATTTCCGCGAATACTCGCAAAGAGTCCACGCGACCGACAAAACAACAGAAGAATTTCGAATGGACTTCACAGATCTTTTACTTCTCTCCTTCACCCTTTACTTTTTCGAGAATAGCGGAAGTTGGTTTGGTTACTGGTTCTCAGAAAACTTCCGACTGAATTGTTGCCCTTTGCCCTATAAATTGATCGCACCTTTGTCCTTCCATGGCGGGAACTGGATTACGCTATCGGCTCTGATCTTCCTCAATCATGGGCAATCACAGGTTGGTTTTTCGAATTCGCAACGAAATTAATGCGTAAAAATTAGCGCAAATAGTATTTGGGCTCGGGTTGTCATACTGAAATCCGAGTTTTACGGTTCGCACGCGAGGAATTCTTATTGGATGAGGGTGGTTTGGGTCGAATGATGATGGCGTAGGTGAAGCGTGAACTTGAAAGCGAAAGGGAGCCCCGATTCCAATCTCATTTACGAGAAAAAACGAGACCGTCGCCAGATTGACTACAGGAATCACTAGGTTGTCATCGTTTATGTTGCAAGGTTTGGGCTGAATGGTTGTTTTGATCCAGTTGAAGGATTACCAGTGAGACTTTAACCCGGTGAGATTTTTCGGTTGCAGTAGCAGGCTCCAGGCCGCCGGCTTCGAGATTTACTGCGTATTTTGCAACGTTTTCGGCAAAATAATTGGCAAATTGTGCGAATTGTCGATTGAGATCAAGGATCTGTTTCCTTACGATATGTTGCTTGAATTAAAGAACCGTTTTTAATGAGGGTCCACGCCATGGGCAAAGAATGCTTTTATCTTGGAAAGAAAGCCAGCATGGGTAACCGTGTTGAAACCCGCGGTAAAGCGAAAAGGCTGGGCGGCGTCGGAACGAAGGTGACTGGTATCACGCGACGTAAATTTAAGCCGAATCTACAACGGGTGAAGGCGGTCGTGAACGGCGAAGTCAAACGGATCTGGGTAAGTACTCAGGCGATTCGAATGGGGTTGGTTCAAAAACCGGTCGTTCATAAGCCGTTTAGCCTTCCCAAAGACAAGAAGTAAAACTAACCGCCGTGTCCACGCGGTCATCTAGTCGAGGAGTGAAAGATGAAAGTCAGAGCCAGTGTCAAAAAGATTTGCGTGGATTGTAAGATTGTTCGTCGACGTGGTGTCGTTTTTGTCATCTGCAAAACGAACCCTCGGTGCAAGCAACGACAAGGGTAGTCGTATCGTTGTAATTTAGATACGGATTTGAAAGCGAAACCAACAGCAAACCAATTTCAACTGCATCTCATGCCAAAAAAATCAACCATCACCAAAATGAAGAAGATCGAACGGCTAGTCAAAAAGTACGAAGCCGTCCGCAAAGAATTAAAGGCAAGCGGAAATTATGGTGAACTAAGCCAATTGCCTCGCAACTCAAATCCCAACCGGCTCAAGAGGCTTTGTAAGTTGACTGGCCGCAGCCGTGGAGTCTATCGAAAGTTCGGAATCTCTCGAATCAAAATTCGAGAACTGGCCGACAAAGGCTTCATTCCCGGCTTGAAAAAGTCAAGCTGGTAAAATAGCGTCGGCTACGATCTGTTGATCGTTTTTCGTCAAGCACAACTTGAAATTGTTTAACAGCCAGATTCGTTCTGGCTGTTTTCGTTGGTCGGCACGACTTCCTCAAAATCTAATTCGGCTTGATGTTGCATTTGCAATTTTGTTGCATTAGGATGCAAACAAACGGGTCAAGCTTCAGTTCATGAGCTGACAACTTGTTTGGGCCGCTTAGATTTATTTGAGGAGCCGGTTGTTATGTCCAATGCGGAACAGATTAAAACTTACGATGTAGTTGTAGTCGGTGCGGGTGCCGCTGGTGTCGGAGTATCCATTTCACTGCTTCACGCCGGGATTGAAAACTTTGTGATTTTGGATCGGCATTCTGTTGGAGCATCGTTTGCGTCTTGGCCCGACGAGACTCGATTCATTACTCCGTCGTTCCCAAGTAATTCGGTCGGAATGCTCGACTTGAATTCGATCGCCATTGGAGTTTCTCCCGCATACAGTTTGAGTGTCGAACATCCGACAGGGAAAGAGTATGCGGCTCATTTGAAAGGGGTCGCCCAGTTCTTTGAATTACCTGTCCAGGGACAAACGGATGTTCTGCGGGTCACCAAGGTAGGAGAAGATTTTAGGGTCGATACTGCACAGGATACGATTCGGGCCAAGCATGTCATTTGGGCTGCTGGCGAATTTCAATATCCGAGAACACTGGGGATCGATGGGATTGAGCTATGCCGGCACACTGCAACCATCGGTAACTACAAGCAGCTGGAGGGAGACGATCTCATTGTGATCGGTGGTTACGAAAGTGGTGTCGATGCCGCCTACCACCTAGCCTCATTCGGTAAACGAGTCAAATTATTCGATGCTGGATGCCCATGGAAGGATGAGAGTTCGGATCCAAGCGTTGCCCTTTCGACTTACTCGCAAGAACGAATGCGAGAGGAGTTCTTCAATAAGCAAGTCGAGTTGCATTCGGATACGCCCATCGCTTCGGTCGAAAAAGAGGGTGACACTTTCGTGGTGCTTACTGGGGATGGTCAGAGATTCGAAAGCAGTGTGCCTCCTCTTTTTGCAGGTGGATTTGAGGGGAGTCATCACTTGGTAGGCGATTTGTTTGAAAAACGGGAGGATGGTTTCCCGCTGCTGAACGAGCAGGATGAATCGACTTTGACTCCCGGACTGTTTTTGTGTGGGCCAGCGATTCGTCATGACGATCTGATATTTTGCTTTATTTATAAGTATCGTCAGCGTTTTGCCGTTGTCGCAAAAGCAATAGCGACTTCTCTCGGTCTGCCGGCCGAAGAATTGGAAGTGTATCGCCAATGGGGCATGTATCTTGACGATTTGTCGTGCTGCGGAGACGAGTGTGCCACATGTTAACCGATTTTGAAGATGCTACGCACCAGGATTCCAGAAATCTGATATCCCCTGATCCCAGTCCAAATACGGTACCTCAACCCAATATCATGAAGCCCGTTTCTTTGTCATCCCGTATTTTCAAAATCGAATGGTTGGGACAAACCATCGCCAGTCTAAGCTGGATTATTAGTATTCCGGTCTACGGAAATTATGAGGCGGGTGATTGGCTTCAGTTACTCGCAGCCTCGGCGTGGTTCATTGCCAACATCGCCAGCCTGTTTTCCGAGGACGGTTGTTAGCTGTGTTGAAGGTTCCAAAAAACGAGAGATCCGATGTGCCCCCTAAGACTCGTTTAGGACAAGGGTGGTGTTTACCATCAACGATCCGTAAGTTTGGATCCAATTTACTGGCTCAGCAGATTTGGTGTTGGGGCCAAGATATCGAGCATCCAGATGACAATTTGTTGACGCAATTCGGGTTTCAAAGGCATCGTGATCACGAAAATAACCGCTCCTCTTGCTATCGTTTAGATCAAGGTTCACTGCATATTGCGTTGTGGGGGTTTGGTTTATTTTTCGGAGCGAAAGATCAAGGCGGTTTGTATCTTGGTCGCTTCGAATTTGACCCGGTATGGTCTCCATTGGAACAAATTCCCGGCTCTATTCATTGGCCTGATGACTTGCCAGAATTTTGTCGACCCAGTGGATCCGATCAATGGAAAAATGCCCGACAGCTTTTAAGCTCGCTGTCGAATTGGATTGCCGACTATGAGGAGTGGGTGGCCCAAACAATCGACATCGACTATCGCAAACGGTGCGTCGAATCTTGGCTGCGACCTTTTGTCAAGGCAGAACAAATGTCGCAGGCTTGGGGATTTTTGGGGCAACGAAGTTGGGAGTCCAGCGACGAAGCGATCGGACATTTGCTCAAGTCTTTTACGATTTAGTTCTTGCCGGTTCGGTCGTTTGACCAAGTTGTCATCATCCCTTTGTTTCTGTGAGTTTGATTTTGCAGCTAAAGCTCTTTTCCGTGCGACGTCAATTTATTTGTTGCTAATCCCGTCACCGGCTTCGGTGTCATCATCATCCCATTTAAGGATGAGTCACTGCAATTTTTGGCGGAAGTTTTCGAGGGCGTCTACAAATTCTTCCGGTTTCTCGCGATGTAAGAAGTGGCCCGTTGGAAATTCTTGATGGATGACCAAATCGGGGTGTAGCTGTTGAAGTCGGCGATTGTCTTGAACCGGAGTACTGTCTTTGTAGTGGGGGCCGTTGCCTGTCGCATCGAGTATCAGTATCGGAACATCGAGGTCTGCGAATAATTTGATCGGATCTATTAGGACGGTGGATCGAAAAAACTCAGGCGATTGGTCAGGATGGAGCATTCCCTGAAACGTATTTTGGCGATTATCTTGTCCCAACCATCGAAGCAATTCGGGTCGCATTCTCGACCATTGGCCTTGGTTGTTTTGCCCGGACTGGGAAATCACGTCATACATTTCGGTCGGGTCTTTCGGCCTGCCGAATCTTTCCCAGGTCGCAATAAACAAATCCTCTCGCGTATCGAAGGATGGGATTTTCGGTTTTCCTGCCGAATCAAACATCGCACCCATCCAATCTTCGATACCCTGTTTGCCGAGGCTGGCGAAATAATTTGCGATGCATGTCGAACCACCGTCGATTAGGACCAAGCCTGAAACTTGGTTTGGATACTGGCGATAAAATTCCGAAGCAAGCATTCCACCTCGCGAATGGCCCGCCAGAACAACTTTTTGAAAACCAAGTTTGTCGGTCAGCAATTTCAAATCTTTCGTGAAATCCACCTCTGATACTTTTTCCGTTGGCAAAGGAGTTTTCCCGTGCCCATACCAGTCAATCGAAACGGGATGATATCCGGCTTGGATGATTTTGGGAGCGAATCGGACCAAGTCGTGGGCAGAACTGTAGGTCCCGTGCAAAAAAATGAAAGGTATTGGTTGGTGGTTGGATTTTACGTTCCAGTCAAGGTAGTGAATTGGGACGTGATTTCCCTGAAAAGTTCGGCTATGTTTGGAATTGAAGTCATTCAAAGACTCAACCGTATTTTGATACGCGCGGCGAGCATCGTCGAAAGGCGATTCCGTTTTCGATTCCGGTTGGGCACAACTGTCTGTTGGGACCATCAATGGAATGGTCAGCGACAGGCAAAGCAATAACATGGCTCGATAGAATTTCATCGCGATCACTTTCGCAGTTAGTCGTCGCAGCTGGTATGTCGTTTGGTCAGGTTGTATTTTTATGAGTTCTTCGCCGACTGCAAACGCATTTTTTCTTTGGCTTGAACTTCGCGAAGCTGCCGTTCCGCTTCACTGAGTTCTTGTTGCCTGCCCCACATTTCGGCATACAAACCTTTTTGTTGAACGAGTTCGGAATGAGTCCCCTGCTCTACAATCCTCCCGTCATCGAGAACTAAAATTCGATCGGCATTGACGAC
Source organism: Planctomycetota bacterium (assembly GCA_039200505.1). Classification (GTDB taxonomy): domain Bacteria; phylum Planctomycetota; class Planctomycetia; order Pirellulales; family Pirellulaceae; genus Mariniblastus. The sequence goes on from JBCCSJ010000111.1 coordinate 8,159, forward strand.
CGTGGAAAGGCGGTGCGCAATGATCAAGGTTGTTCGATTTTTGGAAACTTCGTCCAGGGCTGCCTGAATTTCATTTTCGGTTTGAGTATCCAGGGCCGATGTTGCTTCGTCTAGTATCAGGATCGGGGGAGCTTTGAGTAGCGTTCTGGCGATTGCAACGCGTTGCTTTTCTCCTCCGGATAACTTGAGGCCCCGTTCACCGACTTCTGTTTCGAAGCCAGCTGGCAGTTTTTGAATAAAGCCAGAAATCTGGGCCATTTCCGCGGCGACCTCGATTTGTTGCTGGCTTGAAGACGGGCAACCATAACCAATGTTGTAGGCAATGGTGTCATTGAAAAGAACGGTGTCCTGTGGCACCATTCCGATTTTGCTTCGCAGGCTATCCTGAGTCACACTGCGGATGTCTTGGCCGTCGATCAGAATTTTACCGTCCGTCACATCATAAAATCGAAATAGCAATCGTGACAACGTGGACTTTCCGGCACCTGAGGGACCGACTACTGCGACGGTTTTTCCGGCGGGTATTTCGAATGAAATGTTTTTTAGGATTTTTCGATCAGGCGTGTAATGAAACGATACGTTTTCGAATTGGATTTGACCCGGACCGACGACGATCGGAACTGCTTCAGAAGCGTCCTGGACTTCGGGTGTCACATTGAGAAGGCGAAACATCTCTTCGACGTCGGCGAATCCTTGTCGAATCTCTCGATACAGAAAACCAATAAAGTTCAACGGAATAAATAGTTGGACGAGCAAGGCGTTGATCATCACAAAGTCACCGATCGACTGTTCGCCCGATTCCACCGACTTGGCAGACATCGCCATGCATGTCCCCAAGCCCAACGCCATGATGACTGATTGCCCAAAATTGAGCCAAGTGAGACTGGTCCAGTTTAGGATGGCTGCTTTTTCGTATTTTGCGATCGCTTTGCCGAATCGATCGGCTTCATGTTTTTCATTGCCAAAATATTTAACCGTTTCAAAATTCAGTAAGGAATCAACCACTTTGGAGTGAGCGTCGGTATCGTTGCGATTGAGTTCCCTTCGAATTCCGATCCGCCAATTGGAAGTTCGAACAGTAAAAAATACGTAGGCGACCACCATGACAACGATTACTAAAACGTATGTCAGATTGAACCAGTACCAGATCATGATTGCGATGAGAAGGAACTCAAAAAGCGTCGGTACGCCGCTCAAGATCGAAAATCGCACGATCGAATTGATCCCCTTGGTGCCACGTTCGATCACTCTGGATAATCCGCCGGTCCGACGTTCCAAATGAAACCGCAAACTCAATTGATGGAGATGGGCAAACACGATATTAGAAAGTTGCCGTACGGCGTGTTGTCCGACACTCGCAAAAAATCCGTCACGCAATTGGTTCAATCCAACGGTAAGAACTCGCATCAAATTGTAGGTGACGACCAAGATCAGCGGAGTAAATACCAGCAGGGGCAGCGAGCTTTCCAGGCTTGAGACAGGGGCTTCGCCGACAAGCTTGTCTGTCGCAAGTTTATACACGTAAGGAACAAAGACGGTCGTTGTCTTGGCAAAAACCATACAGAGAAATGCGTAAAATACTTTCCGCTTCAAATCAGGTCTTGATTGAGGCCACATATAGGGCCAAAGATTTTTGAGCGTACTTACGAACCCTCGCTCCCCGGCATCGATCAGCCCCGATGCATCGGTTGTCGAATCGAGAGATGCTGTGTCGTGGACAGAGCTGGTATTCTTGGGCGGTACCAATGGAGTATCTTTCAGTGATATCTTGTGAATCGCTCTTTTTAAGGCGATTCGGCACCGAAGTCGAGACTACACTGGACGCCCGGTTGGACTAATAGTTGGCATTTGGCCGACAGATTGATCTAGTCAGGCCAATGAATACGCAAATGTGGTTCTCACTGTGGTGCAGAATCCAAAAACTACTGATAGATCGGGCACATACAGCGAGGTTAGGCAGTTGGCCACGGGCCTTGTGGGAACGATTGTCAGGTACAGCATGAACTGCTTTTCGCTCGATCAATTTGATTCTGTTAATAAGTTTACAGCGAAGGTCGACCCGGTGCGTCGATTCGATAGCGGACAAGATGCCAGTTGTCCGTCAATTTTTGCGAACGCTCAAGATAATAGGGCTCCAATAAACCGCTTATAAAATCACGGGGCTGCGAGTTTTCGGGATGCCACTCGATCCAATCGCCGCTTTCCGATCCGACCAATTCAAATCGAATGATTTGTTGGGTTTTAGATCCTTCAATCACCCCGCATGTCGTATCGGTGTTTTGAAATTCTGGAAGGGTCAGAAGGATTAAGGTTCGAGGCCCGTCAATGGGATAAGCCATGAACGGTCCCACAATCGGGTGTTGCCCGTCGCGGGTCGGCCACTGATCGTGAAAGTCTGCCACGATGGGTTCGAATTGCTGAAGGACATGCTGCATTCGTTTTCGTTTTCCGAACCATGCGATATCTTTCCATCCCATCAAAATCCCTAGCCAGATGCAAACCAGAGACGTCAATAAAATCCAGTTTCGAGTGTTTCGATGCTTTGAAAATCCAAACGCTAATTGGCCGATCATCAATAAAAAAGAGACGGCTGCCAAGACGGCAAGGACGCAGACGCTACGATTTCGAAAAACGAGCCAACGCCAATCTCCCATGTCCCGAATCGAATGGGTCGCATCAGCGGAAGAAAGTTGGTGATTCCACCAGCTTACGGAAGCTTCAAACCGGGGATCTAGATAGAGCCAAACTGCCACCAATGTGGCAGCTAAGGCATTCGTTATCCAGATTTGGGTAGGGGTGGCTCGCCGAATCATTGCTAATCCAGTTGGAGTGGGCGATTAGCTTTCAATTCAATTATTGGGACTGTCCCGAACCGTTGGTCGAAGGAGCACAATAAGAAAGCGCGATCAGCGCGAAACTGGTTGAAAGATTCGGGTCATTTTCGAACCATTGCGTGTTCGAGTTGGTCCACGATCCGTCCGCATTTTGTTGTTTGGCGAGTGAACGCACGAGGTCCTCTTTCCAGCGATGGTTGTTGCCATCGTTGTCAACAACTTCTTCTACTCCAAGTGCATGCAATGCGGCTCCGAAGGTGTGGTAATAATAGAAAAGGCCCGCCCTACCCTGCCCCGGATTGGTGTCGACGGAGTAGGTTTTGGAAATCCAGGCAAATGCCGCTTTGACTCGCGGGTCATTCTTGGTCAGCCCAGCGTAGATCATGCTTTTGAGCCCTGAGTAAGTCATCGACCCGTAACTTCGCAAACCACCGTTGGCCGTCCATCGTTCGGAATCCTTCTGATTGGCTGAATCGGGACTCTCGACAGGTATCGAATAATAGAAACCACCATCTTTGACAAGTTCAGCAAATTGGGTGTCATTGCCATGACCAGGAAGATTTTGACACCGATTTAAAAACGATAAAGCTTTTTGCATGGCGGGGTCGTTCGCTTCGGCTCCGGCGGCTTTAAGAGCTTGAACGAAATAAGCTGTGTTGGAAAGATCAGGCCGACCCGAACCACCATATCCCACACCGCCATACCACGGATCCTCCTTGGTCCGACTGGCGTCGCCGATTTGAATTCCGGTCAGAAAATTTTTCGCATTCGCAAGCACTTTGTTATAGCGACCATCTTGATTGGCTTCTGCAAACGCGACGGTTGCGACACAGGTTTCGTAATTCTTCAATCGGCCACCACCGTAGATGCCGCCATCAGGTTTGACAAACGATTCCAGAGCTTGCAATCCTTTGGCCACCATTTCGTCATCCACATCTTTTCCGTTTCGCAATGCTGCGGTGACGGCTAGAGCAGTAATGCCAGCTCCCGCCCGTTCGGTGAATGAGCCATTTTCAGCTTGCCCCTTTTCGGACAAGAATTTCAACCCCTTTTGAATCACATCTCTGCGAGTCGATTCCAACGAACTGATCTGAGCGATCGAGGGTGCAACGACCAAAAAAGTAAAGACGATGGTAAAAGCTAAAGTGAGTAGGTTTTTCATAAGTCAACCTGAATAGCGTTATGGATTTCGAATCTATGGACTTTGTTTCAAAAGTAGGAGTATACGCGGTCAATAAGCGGCAATTTGTGTACCAAAATCAGGGCAAAACATAGATTGAAATCGGACTTTTTGACAGATAGTAGGGGTGAAGCCCTTACCGGAGCATTCTGATTCGCAGCGGATGAATATTTTTCGGAATGTGATCTGCCAAGTTTTTAGGTGAATAATTAATAAACCTCGATTGTCGATTTGATCGACAACTTTGTCGATTTTGGCAACATGGCAAATTCGAAAATGATGTCGAATTCCAGTTCGATGGAGGCCTAAGTGAAAATGTGTTTGAGGGATAGATCACAGCCGGATCGAGGTGGATCGGCTAACTTGTTGAATTTGATTGAAATGGTAAGAATTTTGTGGCGACAACGTCAATCAGTTTTCATTTGGAGAATCTATGTTTCGAAATTTGTTCAATTCAATGCCGGTATTCCTCGGATTCGTCGTGGCAATGACTTTGGGTCTGCCAGCGGCTGGATACGGGCAGGCGACGCCGCAGCAGCAAGAGATCCTTGATAAAGCACCTAAATCAGCGGTTCCCTTGCAGACTGGAGTCCTGATTGGTCCACAAAATAGCCGAATCAGTTTCGTTGGAATCCATGTCGGTGATGACCCTAAACCACGATTAGGCGGATTTTCTAAGTTCACCGGTTTTGTTGGGGTTGACCCGGCATCTAAAACTGTCACCCAAATCTCGATCGATATTGATATCAAATCAGTTTGGACTGAATTTAGCAAACTTACCGCCCACTTGATGAACGCCGATTTTTTTGAAGTGGATAAATTTGATGATGCAAAATTTGTAAGTACCAAAATTTCGGCAGGATCGTCTCCCGGCAAAATTATGGTCACAGGTGATTTGACGCTGCATGGCCAGACTCAAGAAATCAGTTTTCCCGCTGAAGTAGGTTTCGAAAATGGTGGGGTCATGCTGAAGGCTCAATTTCAAATTGATCGTTCCCAATTTGGAATGGATCAGATGCTAGGGGGAGTTGATAAGATGGTGGCCATCGATATTTTCGTGGGGCAGTCGACTGAAATCCCTGCAGCTGATGGTGGCCATGGGGGAGGGAAAAAGAAACAGTCTTCAAATTCTCAGCAGCCAAAGACTCGAACCGTTTCGCTCAAAGTTCCTAACATGACATGAAGCGGTTGTGAGGCTTCGGTTCGAAGCACGCTCAAAGCAGTCGGAACGATTTCAAGCATTGAAACAGATCTAGACAACAACACTTGCCGCTTTGTTTTTGAAGGTGGGGATGATATCAAAAGCCTATTAGATTCCCTCGCTGAAAAAGACAACAAACTGAGCGACTGGATATTAATTGATGAGTGACCTCTAAATGGTCAGCCGCTTGAAGCCGGGTTGATACGCCCGGCTTCTTCTATTAACGAATCGGAACCTTCCAATAGTTTGGTTTTCGAACGGCGACTTTCGAGTAAAGGGCTTTTCAAGAAGGCTTCAAAGGCTGTGACGATCCAAGTGACTATGATAAAGTTTTGATCAGTCAACCTATCCTTATCCATGACCGCGATGAACCATCGTCGCGGACACAGTGCCCACCTAATTATGACAGACGATCATTCGGATATTGAACCTAATCAGGAGCATCATTTTCCTGGTCAAGCATCCAGGACGTCGGGTGAATCTGACAAGAGTGGTCCCGAAATTCAGCGATCAACGCATTCGCCAGCGATTGGCTGGATCCGTTTCGCTTTGGCTGCGTTGGCATGTCCGCTTCTAATTTGGTACGGGTATTTTTCCGTTTTTCGCGGCGCTGGCCAGCTAGGGTTTGCCGGGGCGATTGTCTTGTTATTGGGAGCATCGATCACCGCTGGATTTCGATCGCTTCGGATCCTGGTTTTGGTCATCATGACCATCAACCTGCTCTCAATGGTGATTAACCCGGTTGAAAACTTCGGCAAGCCGAATCCGATTCCTACCAAGATTCCAGACGTGATTTTGGTGGTCGGTTTGGCGATTGCAAGTTTGATCGAAATCAATGCTTGGATCCAAGAAAATAATCGACAGACCGTCACCCGATTTTTTTCCTGGGCTGCGCTGTCCATACCCGCACTCTATTACATCATTGGAATTCCTGTATTCGATGCGATTGTGGAAGCATTCAGTGCAGACACTGGGCAAATGTCGACTAAGGATCCTGGCTGGAAATGGTGGAATGAGTCGGCGTTTCGTACGGCCAAATTTTGCGTGTTTCTTGCTTTCAGCTACCTGGGCGCGTGCCTTGGAAGTTTTCTCAATGTCGTCGCCTATTGTGTGCCTCGTCGCGAGGCAATCGGGATCCGTGATTCCAAGTGCCCTCAATGCGAAACCAAGATCAGCCGAAAAGACAATTTGCCAGTATTCAGCTATATCAATCTTGGTGCCCGTTGTAGAAACTGCCGGGAACCGATTTCGTTTCGTTACCTGTTTGTTGAACTCTTGGTGGCCGCCATTTTTGGGTCATTGTTTTTGTATCAACTTGTCACAAGCAGTGCCAATGTCCCTCTGACGCCCACATTTCATACCGGAATTTTGTGGATCATTCTTTATCCAAAGTGGCCCGCGATTGGTTTGTATCTATTTCACGTGTTTTGGATGAGTTTGGTCGTTGTGTTTGCTTTGATGGAGTGGGATCGGCAACCGTTTCGAAAATCGTTTGCTTTTGGCATTGCCAGTTTGTTTTGCGTGATGGCGATTGTATATTTGCCTCTTCAACCGATTCCTGTAACGGAGCACCTGCCAGTTTCCAAACTCGGTTTCGCAGTTTGGGTCAGCCAATTGTTGAAAGTTTTAGCTGGGATCGGGGCGGGCGCGATTATGGGTTATTGCTTCCGAGCTATGAGCACCGAACGCTTTGGTCCGTTTTTCGTTTTTGTTGCTGTATTGTCGGGATCGGTTGTAGGTTGGCAGGCTTGGTTGCAGGTAACCGCCATTTTTACCGCCATGATCGTTGCCGTTGCATTTAGTCCCTGGGTGAAAGATAGGTTGCGGGATAGATCAACCAGCATTTTGTTATTTGCGATTTTGATTCATCATCCTTTTTGGCAGACTATCGCCAATGGGTGGTGATCGAGGTCGGTGATAGCTCGAATTTATCGACTTCGTTGGCTCATCGGCTGTTTTCGACTGCCATGTTTTTGATAAACCTTTTGGCTTGCCGCTTTGACCTCCGATGATCTTTTA
>JBCCSJ010000112.1:0-15372 GCA_039200505.1 Planctomycetota bacterium
CGTTGCTTTGAATCGCTACGAACCTAACGTCACGGTTGCCATAATCCCGGCCCAAGCGGGCAAGCTCGTCAGCCACATGTTTGACGTAGGGACAGTGATTGCAGATAAACATCACCAAAATCGGAGATCCGCGAAAACTTGATAACTCGCACAGATTTCCATCCGTGTCGGTTAAAGCAAACGAGGGAGCTTCGGTACCGAGCTTTATCATCGTCGATTCGGTTAACGCCATTTTTATTCTGCCTTGATTCAAAATCTTACTAAAACAAAACTGCCGAGAGTGTAGAGCGACATTTGGCCGTGTTCAATTGGTAGCCCAATCCTTAGTTGGCACCAATTGGCCTCATTGGCGAGCATCCATTGTACTGTCGGTCTCTTGTCAAAAAGCGAAACGGATTATGGTCACCAAAATCCACCATTTTTAGCTTAGTCGGCCCGCGAAATGCCGAAAGAAATGAACCGTTTGGCGTGAGCCGCGATCGTACTGCGAAATGAGCCTTATATGCCGAATTTGTTGGACAACTATCCATCCATTTACAGGAGCATGCAACTTTCGGAACAGGGTGCTAACGTTCCACGATTGGGTTGACGCTAAGCAGATTCAATACAGATTTGTGCCTTTTTCAAAATGCGAATCCAGAGCGAATCATTAACGTATCTTGAAGGTCTAGTTTGTTCAGCGGTACAGATCGGTAAAGGATTTCCCTTTCAAAAACGTATCCGAATTCAAAAAACCCGGTTACTCGTTTCGGCCCCATCCATTCGATCCCGAGAAAAGACCGAACGTCATTCACGTCTATTTGGTCGGGTGTACCGTCGGCTCGATCGATAGCCCAACTTCCCCCTCCATATTCCCCACCAACGTAGACCCAAGCTTCAAAATTGTTGATGTTAGGGATTCTATGAGACAACTTTGGCCGCGGGAAATAGAGATCCAGTTTCATGTCCGGATTAGGGGTCATCGTTAATCCAAACGCTGGCAGTAGCTTTACGTCAACGCGATCCAGATATTCGACTCCCAATTTTGCCACTGTGTAAGAATTCAATCTTTGCCATCCTAAAAACCGACCAGTGATCCGAATTGCATCCGTCGACGTGTTATCAAAGTCACTGTAATAGCCAATCGTCAAACTGGATTCAATTCCGTTATTATTCTGAGGGTTGGTGACGTGATCCAACGTGAGGTAACTACTGTAAACTCTTGCCGGTAAATCGAAACCAGGAAACAAAGTAGAATCCGGACCATCCCACCAATGAAATATAAAACCTGGAGTTATTTTTAAGGGTTGATTGGTTTGCAAAAAATTTGGGTAGTTCAATGTCGTTGCGATTTCGATATCGCTCATATTCAATTCATTGCCGTTGTTGCCGGGCAGATAAGTTTGGCGGGCGCGAGGTCGCTCTAACAACCTAGGCAAAAATTGATCCCGAACCGAAGCCCAAGCCTGCTGAGGCCAAGTTAAACCGTTTGGCGGTTGCCAGTTTGCGTTGGAACCCTGAAACGCTGGAGCATTGGAATTGAACCGGGGAAATTGCGGCGGAGGTAAAAAGTTTGGCTGAGCTTGACCCTGTGCCGGATTACTAAAAACGGGTTGCCCGACACCAGGATTGGTGAGAGTCCCACGTGGAAAGATCGGAAAATTCTGATTGGGCCCGAAATTTGGTGGCGTCCCAAAATTAGGTTGGCCTACCACAATGGGATTCTGCAATGTCGGTGGGGGTGCTGCTGGAGTATTAATAATGGTTGGCAACCCACGGGGCGGTGGTGCTCCATTGCCCAATGCTTGTGGAGTAGCCTGACTGGAAAAAAAGTCGTCAAATCTAGCTCGCTGGGCATACGTTGACCCGAAGGAAGTAAACAACAACCCAACCGCCAACAAAAATATGACTTGTTTTTTCTTTATTTGGCTCAAGTTCAACCCGAAATAAACCGACGCCAGTCTGCTTAGAAGGGTAGTTATCAAGCGTTGGAAATCAGGTCAATAGAGATCAACGAATGGTCGAATGGGAACTCCAGCAATGACATCGCAACCCGAAGCGTCAGAGCGTCAGCGAGGGACAGGCGAGGCAAAGTTACATTGAAATAATCCCTCGACACGTTGGGTTTGGACCGTGTCATCTTTTGGGCGATCTCTCTCACATGCCAGCTAGGGTTTGAGATCGAAATTGATATCTAAAAACGATAGCACTACAACAAAAATCAGGTAACTCGAAAGTCCAGCGGCTGGAAACCCGACTTCCGCCCATTCCAAACGCGAACCTTCCTTTTGATTCTACGTACGGTTCGTTTTGAGTCCGAATGAATGTTGAGCCATTCTCGGTAAATCTCTACAAGTAGTTCTTCATGGAAATATTTTCGTCTTTTTCGGCTACGGGTCGAATCGGCAGGGAAGTCGAGTATGAAAATTCGTTTGTGTTGGTTTTTGATTTTTATCACAAGCTTCAGCATCCATTTGGGTTGCCAGTCATTCAATTCTGACAACGGGCTTTTACAAAAGCCTTTGTCAGCTTTGCGGGGCAAAACGAGAACGACTGGTGGAAAAAGGCGGGGGCCACGCGATATTGAACCGGACGAATATCTGGATCCGCTGGGTGCACGAAATGTTGATCGTGTGTTGCTGGATGATTTTTCGCCAAGCCAATTAGCTACAACTTTTAAATCAAGAACTGCTGGAATTGACGAAACTGCCGCCCAAGAACATTACGAACAGGGCCAACGAATTTACGAAGAAACGGTAGAATTGATGAAGCAAGGGTCACAGTCGACCGAAGGATTTTTGGCGGCAGCCAACGAATTTCGACTCGCCGCTGCGAAATCGCCTGACTCGGACATCGAAATGAACGCTCTTTTTTATGAGGGTGAATCGTACTTTTTTGCCGACCGATATGTTCAATCCAATCGAGCCTACGAAAAACTGATTGGACGATATTCTGGTTCAAAGTATCTTGATCAAGCTGAAAATCGGCGGTACGCAATTGCTGTGTATTGGCTCAAACTTGACGAACAGGTCAGCACTATCAATCTGGTGGATGCCAAACGTCCCAAAGGTGATCCAGCAGCCGAAGCACGGCGAATCCTTCATCGCATTCGCATTGACGATCCCACCGGCAAACTTGCCGACGACGCGACGCTCACACTGGGCCAGGCATTTATGAGTGCCAAACGCTACTATGAAGCTGCCGATGCATTTGAAGATCTGCGTCGAAATTACCCAGGCTCGAAACACGTTTTTGACGCACATATGCTCGAACTCGAAGCTCGCATCGCCGGATATCAGGGCAAAGAATACGATGACACTCCGCTCCGAAAGGCGGACAAGTTAATGCAGCAAATCGTAAGGCAGTTTCCCGGTAAGTCGCGCGAACAGATGGAATATCTTGAAGAAATAGGTGGCAGGATTAGGGGCCTTTTGGCCGAACGCGACTATGAAATGGGCCGCTATTTCGAAAGCCGAGGCGAAAACCGGGCAGCCAAGTTCTATTACGAAAAAGTGGCCAAAAAATATCAAGGTTCCGAACTCGGCACAGCGATCAATGAGCAAATCCAAGAAGTCGCCAGTAAACCGCCTGTGCCCAAACAACACGCGAAGTGGCTGGTCGATCTTTTTCCAAACCCGGAAAAAGAGAAACCAGTTATCCTATCTGGCAACAACGAAAACTCACTATTGAGAAGGTAGGTTAAACGTTGTCTGACTTGCCATATTTTTCGAAAACAAAATCGCCCCGAAATTGGGTCGGTTTCTGTTTTTTGATGGCCTGTTTATTTTGGTTTCCAGGATGTGCTCAGTACCATCTGGGCAGCCAATTTCTTTATCGTAACGATATTCGTTCAGTTCATGTGATGATGTTCGAATCCGAATCGAACCGGCGATTCTTGGGCCAGCGTTTGACGGAAGCGGTCGTGAAAGCGGTCGAACTGGAAACCCCATTCACCATTACCGATCCCGCAATTGCAGATAGTTTTGTCCGAGGTCGGCTGGTCAGAGACCGCAAATCCGTCGCCGGAGAGAATGTCAACGACGAGCCTCGAACCCTCACGATCGGAATGCGGCTTGAAATTGACTGGGTTGATCGAGCCGGTGTGCCTTTATTGCAACGACCTATCGTTATTATTGACCGCTCGGCAGAATTGATTCCTGAAGGTGGCCAGTCGCTAACCGTTACTCAACAGGAAATCATCGACAGGATGGCTCGTGATGTCGTCAGCCAAATGCAAAATCCGTGGTAGGGGAAGAATCCCAAGATTGTATCTATATTTTTCGATTCTCAACCGTAAAGCGGTTTGTGTTTACGCGGCTTGTGTTTATCGCAGATTTAGCTCGGTTTTGACTGCTATTGGATTCAGCACATGAGCCATTGAGTTTGGCTTGTTATAGCTCCGAAGCCATGCTGCCGTTTTGCCAGGCATTAAATCACCGCTCCGAGTTGCCCGTCGTGAATTTGCCAGCATATCGGTGTTGCTGAAGTGACGACGTTGGTCTAAAAATTATTTTGCTATTTAGCTCGCTGTGGAAAACCTTACCGCATTGTTCGAAACTAGCGAGCTTTTTACTCAGTTCAAAGTCAAGGATGACATGGCTGAATCGACACTGGATATTGTGATCCCCCTGTATAACGAATTCGAAATCGTTGAACAGTTGCATGACCGAGTCACCCAAGCCTGCCGCAAAATTGAGGTGCTGACTCGTATCATCTACGTGGATGACGGAAGCACCGATGGTACCGTTCCATGGCTAATGGATCACGCACTTTCGTCGTCAAATCCGAATTGTTGCGGCGATTCTGGGAACACGACGAACCAGAGCTATTCTCCTTCGGTCACTTTGGTTCAGCTGTCTCGAAACTTTGGCCAACCACCCGCCATCCTCGCTGGATTAAATCATTCCGATGCCGATTGTGTTGTGCTGATGGATGGCGACCTCCAGGATCCTCCCGAAATTATCCCTGAATTGTTCGCTGAATTTCAGGCCGGCAACGACGTTGTCATCGCAAAGCGCAAATCGCGTCAAGAGAGTTTCGTTCGCGGCCTGTTGTTCCGAAGCTTCCACCAACTATTTCAGTACCTTTCAGATTCACCAATCGAGCCAAACACAGGCACTTTTTGTCTGATGAGTCGTCGAGCGTGCGAAGCAGTCAGAAATTTACCAGAAACGCATCGTTTTTTTCCCGGCCTTCGAACTTGGGTTGGCTTTCAAACCGCCAACGTTCTTTATGATCGCCAACAAAGGGCCGGGGGCAGTCCCAAACAGACTTTTGTTAGGTTGGTTCGATACGCATTCGATGCGATCTTCGGTTTTTCCCTGAAACCATTGAGGTTATTGACCGGCGTAGGAGCCATTGTGTGCATCATTTCGATGCTACTCGCTTCTTGGTTCATTTTTAAACGAGCGGTTGGATGGGAAACTGCATCCATCGGATTCACCACTTTGACTTGCGGTGTTTTTTGTTTAGGCGGCTTCCAGTTAGTTGGCATGGGCGTGCTAGGCGAGTATTTGGGCAGAATCTACAACGAAGTCAAAGCTCGTCCGCACTATCTGGTTGCCAAATTACACGAATCAGAATCAGCGGACCAACGCGAATTGCTCCCTTTCGAACCTACCCAATCCAACCATCAACCCATCCTGCGTTCCAATGTCGCTCAGCAGAAAAAAGTAATCTAGCATGGAAGACATCGTCGACGTTTCGGGCACCAGCGATACCCAACCGATATCCGGACTCCTGCAGCACCGAAGCCTTTTCCAAAAAGCGTGGCCCTACGCCGTGATCGCCGTCATCTGTTTACTTGCGGGCTTCTACGGTTGTGAGTTGAATCGACAGTTATATCTGAAGCAATCCCCGTTTTATGATTCTTTGAGCTACAACGACAAGCTTTACAAGGTGATGAAGATCGCCAATGCGGACGGGTTGGGTGAAGCTCTTCATTGGTCCTGTTTCGTTCAATCGACGAACTGCCTGCCCTATATGCTTGCCTCATTTTTAGGACCGTTCATGGAACCGACCCGAATGATCGGGGTTTGGATCCAATCTGCTTTACTTTTCGGGTTTTTAACCAGCCTATTTTATTATCTTGAAAGAATCAGAGGCCTACCAAAAGGATTGTCGTTATTTGGCATCCTCGGATTTTTGACCACTAAATGCCTTTTTCTGCACAATGGCGGCCTGTCAGATTTTCGGATGGATCTCAGTCTCTATTTGACTTACGCCACCACAGCCTGCTGGTTTCTTTCGGCCATTGAACGCCCACGGTATCGGTACTTTTTCCTGTTGGGATTTTTTGCATCGATAGCGTGTTTGTTTCGGGCCACCGCACCCGTTTATTTAATCCTGGGAATGTTTCCGATTCTAGTCATTGAGATGATCCGGTCCCGGTTTATCAAACAAGTCCTGATCGGAACTTGTTTTTCGATTTTAATTGTCATCTTATCAACTGGATGGTTTTATTTTTACAACTTCGAATATTTGAAATATTATTACGTTGTTTGGAATACCGACGCCAATGCAAAAATTCCGTTGGCCGATGCGATGCAGCATTTTGGTCTGGTCCACCGTAGTCTCGGAAGTGCAGCGACGTTACTGATGTTGCTTTGGTCGGTCACGAACCTCGTTATCGCAATCCAACAAAAGACTTGGGTGTCTTGGATTAAGGACTCGATCCGAGAAAAAGACTGGGATTGGCGAATCGCTTGGATTGGGCTAGCGCCTGTCCTATTCCTGGTGCTCAGGCGAGCAGGACTGAATGGATTGGTTTCTATGCCGGCTGTTTTTGGATTCCTGCTATTTTTTCTATTGCCCATCCTGTTACAGGCAAATCGAATGCCAAATTCCTTTGTTCAGCGATACTTGGCAGTTGGTTTGGCTACCTGCCTGACGGTGGCCACTGTTCGAGGTTGGCAGCGACATACCGAAATCGACAATCGTTCTTTTGAAGTACACACCAGTCTGATCGAAACCATCATTCTAGATTCGCAAAATACCGGAAGCCATCAGGCTAATTTTGGCGTGCTCCATCTTTCCGATCTCAATACTGACACTCTATTTTCAACTCTTGCCTTCGACATCGAAGCAGATCATAGAGAGCTGTATGCCGTTACTGTTGACGGAGTTCGCATGTCTCCAATTCCAACTTTTATGCTACCCGCTAAAGCAGACTGGGACGGTGTTGAAGGGGAAACGAACCAACAGAAGATTGCCAACCTGTTAGACCATTGCAATCGTTTAATGGATTACCTGATTGTTCCGGATGCATCCTCGGCAGCTCATTTGTCCGAAACCCTTTCGTTTAACTACATCAACCGATTCGTCGGTCTTATTCGAGGTAACATCGTTAGCGATCCTCAGTGGGCGCGAATTGCCACAGGAATTCGCACAGGACAAAATGAGGTTGTCGACATTTATAAACGACTTAGATAGCAGTTTCTAAATGGAGATCTGTTTTGGTTGTGTGGGATCCAGGCTATTTTTGAGTTTTAGCCAGTAGAACAGGATCGTTATTCAAACGATTCAAAGAGGCAAGCAAGTCGGTTTTGGGTCAACATTTTTTTCACCGAGCAATGCGATTTTAACAGGTCTGGGGCGTACCTAAATCAAACCGTGGCTAACGCCAAAACGGCTGATGAAACGTAACAATCTCAAAAAGTGGCTAACGCCAAAGCGGCTGATGGAATTTCAGAACATTAGCGGTGGCCGTTAGTTAGGCCCGGTTCCGATTTGTGACTCATAAAATCCAATCAAACAGTCAACCCAGGCTCTAGCGTTATGCGGCAAATCTGCTTTGGTTTTACAACACACACGGTGTTGATTGACTACGCTCCTCAGCAGTTCTTTCCAGAAGTTGGCAGAATCGAAGATCCGAACAAGCTTGACGAGCCTGATCCAGATCCAAACGGGTTCTTAAATAGGCCATTGCTGTTTTGGCCCACGGAAGTGCATCCCGTTTGAAGTGCGAAAACGACTGCCAGTGTGAGTCCCAAAAATAACTTAACGGTTTGCATTCGCATCATTGATCTCCATCGTTGCCAAAAGTGAATCGCAATATTGCCATTCCAAAAAGTGATTCGAAAATCGGAATGATCCAATAGGGAATTTGAATATTCCAATCAAGATCACAAACGATTCAATTGAACG
The DNA here is from genome assembly GCA_039200505.1 of Planctomycetota bacterium. Lineage (GTDB taxonomy): Bacteria > Planctomycetota > Planctomycetia > Pirellulales > Pirellulaceae > Mariniblastus. Next base: position 8,125 of record JBCCSJ010000112.1, read on the forward strand.
ACATTGTTTTTGGATTCACGCATTACGTTCGCGTTGTTTGATTGTTCGCGACAGTTTCTAACCATGCAAAATTTGCGAAAGACTAAATTGGAAATTATTCCTAGATGGGATCTAGGTCCCCTACTTTCGTCAAACCTTTCCAAAAGCATGATGTCAAAAATAACGCTCGATTAAGTTGCACGTCGCCCGACGCGATTCTAGGTCAAATAGCAAGCTGAGGTCCTTGTTGTTGTCAGAGTGCACGGGGAATAGCCACGACTCGATTTCAAAAGCCTCGTTTCCCCGCCCTCCATCGACTGGTTTGCCACAGATCGAACGCGGTTTCAGTTCCGGCTTGAGAATTCACAGATGCCCTTCGATTACCAAAGACTTTTCTGAACACAGGTCGCTCTCACCTCGGTTTGACAGCGTAACCGGAACCACTGGAATGACCTACACAGTCGCTTTAAATCGGCAAACTTTGCCACGCTTGCAGATTTCTGCATGCATCGACGATAGCAGTTTTTATCCAGCAAACCGAACCATGAGCGACCAAATGATTTACGACGATCCTGCCCAAGAAGAATACTCCGAGTTGGCCGAATTAAAGGCTGCCAAAAAAGTGAAATCTTCTGGGCTGCAGTCTCCTCTTGAGACTTATTTGAGAGAGATCAATGAGACAGCGTTGCTGTCCGCCCAAGAGGAGAAGGATCTGGCTCGCGCGATCGCAATGGGAGATGCAAGAGCTCGTGATCGCATGGTTCGCGCTAACCTCCGATTGGTTGTCAACATCGCCCGCGGCTACACTGGAAAAGGTCTTGGTCTGCAGGATTTGATCGAAGAAGGCAACCTTGGACTGCTGAGAGCGGTTGAGGGGTTTGATCCAGAAATGGGGACGCGATTCAGCACCTACGCCAGTTATTGGATTAAGCAATCGATTAAGCGAGCACTGATCAATTCGGCAAAAACGATTCGTATCCCCGCTTACATGGTCGAGCTTCTTTCCAAATGGAGGCGTGCGACAGTTCGGTTGACGGATGAATTAAAGCGAAACCCGACCCCAGAAGAGGTTGCCCGGCTGTTAGGTCTCCCAAAACGCAAGCTGCCAATTATTAAAAAAGCGATTCAGATATACAACTCAACTCCGCAAACCGATCAGGCGGATTCGGGTTGGTCGCTCGGCGAAATGGTGATGGACGAAAACATGCGTTCGCCAGAAGATGAATTGCTCGAAAGCGACATCATGAAACAAATCCGTTCCATGATGAATGATCTCGACGACCGGGAATTCAATGTGCTGCGAATGCGATTCGGATTGCACAACACGGAGCCACATACGCTCAAAGAAATCGGCGAAAAACTTGGCTTAACGCGTGAGAGAGTCCGGCAAATCGAAACCGAAGCTTTGAAAAAGCTTGGGGATGGACTTCGCGATCCTTTCGACATGGAAATGATCATGCCATTTAAGACCTAGTTTTAGGTAGTCCACCAAACACCTAAATCGACCATTGAGTTGTTAAAATGACTTGATCCCAAACCGCTCTGGATGCAGCCGGAACCAATCCCAGGCATCTCGAAGCGCGTTCTCGACCGACCCGATCGAGTACCCCAATTCTGAGACTGCTTTTTCGCTGGAATAGTAGTGAAACATTTGGCCCATTGCAGTGGCGGCTGAATTGACGGTTCTTTCTTTGCCGGAAAGCCAAGTAACCAAGTCGCCACACTTCCCCGCGCTGGTCGCGATCCAGTCCGGGAGTTTTCGATGGGGGCCTGAACATTGCATCACACTTGCCATAAGATTCCATAGGTCGAAATAGCTCATATTTTCGCCGCCAAGGATGTATCGTTGTCCCTTTCGCCCATGTTCGATAGCGGAAACAATCCCATCGGCAACGTCCCTGACGTCGACGACGCTGCATCCGCCAGCGGGCGCGAATGGCAGGAACGGAGTTTTATAGACCGAAAGCATCATTTCTCCGGACGATGGCCGCCAGTCATAAGGTCCTACCATAAATCCAGGATTGACAATTACCCCATCCAATCCGTTGGCTACTTCTACGATGAAAGCTGTTTCCGATTCGCGTTTGCTAATGACGTAGGAGCACCCCAGTTTAGGTGGATCCAATTTTTCCTCGTTGCCGATTTGCTGTTCTGTGGCTGAAGCCAAAGCATCGACTGAACTGACATAGACCATACGCGCATCTTGGCGGCGACAGATTTCGGCCAAAGCCCGAGTCGATTCGACGTTGACCAAACGAGACTGCTCAAGTTTTGTCCAGCCTATTTGAATCATGGCAGCGGAATGAATCACCACGTCCATTTCTCGAATGACCACCCCTAGATCATCAGGCTCATTCAAGTCCGCTAACGCTAACTCAATGTCTAATCCATCCAGCGTTTTTCGATCTGAAGACGGGCGAACCACGGCTGTAACGTCATGGTTTTGTCGAACTAGCGCGCGAACAAGATTGTTCCCCAAGAATCCGGTCGCTCCTGTTACAAGAATTCGCATAAATTTACAGGCGAGTTTTGGTCCCGTCCCGGCAAGTTTGATCCGTCAATGAAACGAGTCGTGTGGACTGTTGAGAACACTCTCAAAAGCCTAAATTATACACTTGTTTCAATTTTTCAATCGGGTACTCCATGAGCCGAACAGTCGAAATCCTGCCCGTCCAGTCAAAGTCTCAACAAAATGCGTTCATTAAATTCCCGTGGGATCTTTATCAAGGCGATCCCAATTGGATCCCTCCAATCCTGATGAATATCAAGGAGCTGTTGAATTTCAAACCGCATCCGTTTTACGACAAAGGGGAGATTCAAACGTTCCTTGCCAAAATCAACAATAACGTCGTCGGAAGAATCGCGGCGATTGTCGATGGGTTTCACAACGAATTCCACAAGGAAAAACGGGGCATGTTTGGATTCTTCGAATCGATCGACGATCCAGCTGTATCCAACGCTCTTTTTAACGCGGCAAGAGACTGGTTCATTGAACGGGGAATGACGTCCCTTCGTGGCCCCGCCAATCCGTCACAGAACAATGAGTGGGGATTACTGGTTGATGGTTTTCATTCTGCCCCCACTTTTATGATGACCTATAACAAACCGTATTACGAAAAACTCATCACGGGTTGGGGATTCGAAAAGTCGCAGGACATGTTCGCTTTTCTGGGCCATGTGGATATGCTCGATGAATTGGACCCAAAATTGTATTTCGTAGCCGAAGAGGCGACCCGCCGATTTAACGTCAAAGTCCGACCCATTTCGAAAAAGAATTTTGCCAAAGATGTTCAAAGCTTTATGGAAATTTACAACCTCGCGTTGCCTGGCCAATGGGGGTTCACTCCATTGTCAAAAGGTGAATTACAGGTCACCGCTGATGCCTTGAAACATCTCATTGTGCCTGAAATGACCACCATTGCGGAAGTTGATGGAAAACCGGTTGGGGCCACTTTTGGGCTGTTAGACTATAACCCGTTGATCAAAAAAATTAATGGGCGACTTTTTCCGTTTGGGATTTTCAGAATTCTGTTGGGTCGCAAAAAATTGAAGAAAATTCGATTGATCAGTACCAACGTGTTACCAGAATATCAACGCTGGGGACTTGGTCTGGTGCTGATGGCAAGACTGGTTCCCGAAGTTAAAAAATGGGGCATCCAAGAAGCAGAATTCTCCTGGGTACTTGAATCCAACAAGCTTTCGCGCGGCACACTCGAACGAGGTGGAGCCCACCTCGACAAAACTTACCGAATCTACGATTACGACCTTGCTGAATCCGCGAATTGATTGCCTGGCCCGAGTCGGACTCCTTAAACTTCGACTGACCAGCACAATTTGACAACGCAGGGCGGCTTAAACTTCGATCTCGGCTGCCAAACGGTCGGGCGTTCCAGTTTTCCAAACGCTCAACAAAACGAACGCCGATAGAACCGTTAATCAATTGAAATCGGTAAGTACCGTCCCACCCTTTGCTTTTACGTTATGAATCGACAAAAGGAAGTTGTAATCACCGGAATAGGGATCGTATCGCCCATTGGTATCGGTCGAAAAGAATACTGGGACGCGCTGCTAAATGGCAAAAGTGGCATTGTCGTGCGGGAACCCTACGCCGATTTTGATCTTCCGATCCGGATCGCTGGGCCCATCCGAAATTTCGATGCTAAAAAGTTTGTGAAACCTCGCAAGGCATTAAAAATCATGTGTGATCCGATTCAGTTCGGATGTGCAGCGGCGGGGATGGCGATGGAGGATGCAGGTTGGGAACGAGAGTCTCAGAATCCAGATCGAATAGGCACTGTTTTTGGGACCGAGACTTTTTACGCCGACCCTGATGAAGTCGCCAGCGTATTCCGACGCTGCACCATCGACGAAGGATATCAACATGAAAAATGGGGTGAGTTTGCGATGCGTGAAATTCAGCCTCTCTGGATGTTAAAGTATTTGCCTAATATGGCGGCTTCTCATATCTCCATCGCAATGGATGCCCGAGGGGCGAGTAATTCGATCTGTCAGGGAGAAGCTTCGGGGGCACTGGCACTTGTCGAAGCTGCAGGACTGATTCAACGTGGCTTGGCCGATACCGTCATTACCGGTGGAACTGGATCGCAAATGAATTTGGCGGCTTTGCTATATCGAGGAACCTCGGCCCTTAGTTCGAATGTATCGGATCCTGAGAAAGCATGTCGCCCATTCGATAAACAACGCGATGGCATGGTCGTAGCTGAAGGTGCGGCAGCAATGATTCTTGAGTCGGCTGAATCGGCAGCTGCGCGCGGAGCAAAAGTGATTGCCAGGCTTGCTGGCTGGTCGCGCACGTTCCGCAAACCTGAAGCATCCGATTTCGGAAGTTGCCTGAGCACTAATTTTCAATTGGCAATCGACAACTCAGATATGTCCAACCAAGATATCGGTGCCGTCAACGCCAATGCCATGGGAGCGATTCAATTCGACCGAATCGAAGCAGAATCGATACAGCACACAGTCGGGGATGTGCCTGTTGTGGCCCACAAGGGGAATTTCGGAAACACGGGACCTGGAACTTCCATGCTCGAGTTGGCCGCAGCTGCATTGGCGATTGAGAATAAAAAACTTCCGGCCAGTATCAACAACACCGAAACGACTGACTGTCCTGTCAACGTTAATCGGGTTAACTGCGAACTTGATCCGAACAAGGCGATTTTAAAATCAACCGTGTCTTCGACCGGGCAAATTTGCAGCATCATCCTCAAGCCTTAACTTGAAACTGCTGACCGCATTCTGAGTGTTCCTTTGACAAATCGAAAGTAAGTCCTGCTTACCTAGTAGGTACGTTGGAGTTTCCGTGGACATCAATCAGGTAATCGAAATTCGCCTCTTCGCAAAGCGTTAAAAAATTTGGCATTGCTATCCAAGAGATCCGGGTGTTCTAACATTTCGTTGATTGTCATCCAGGCAAACGACTCGACCTCAGCGTGGTCGGGAAGAATGGTTTCGTCATCCCTGATTTCTGCCAACCACCAATGAAGCTCGCACCCACGAACCGAATCACTTTTCCAGATCATTTCAATCGGGCTCACACGAATCCCAAGTTCTTCTTGCATCTCTCGAACGAGGGCTTGTTCAACGGATTCTCCCGGTTCCAGCCCTCCACCGGGAAAGCAAATCTTGCCGGGAGCTCGAACTGTTTGAGATCGTCGAATGGCAAGAAATTTTTTAGCTTGCCGAATCACACCGATTGCCGCCCTTTTTCGTTTTTCAGTTTGCGTCATTCAATTTCTAATCGGTCTTAATTTTTACAGGACACCGTCAATCAGTTCCCGAATCTCTCGAGCCCGATATTGTTTTTGGGTTGCGATCCGCAAAAGTGGAATACCAGCTGACTCAAACGCGCGATTGACGAAGATATCTCTTTCGATTCTATCAGGTCGTTCATGAGATCGGTCATCAAGTTCGATGCAACAGATTGGTTTCAAGCTGGTGGGATCGCAAAGTACAAAATCGATATGTTTTGCCAAAATTTTGTTTAACCATTTTCTTCGCTGAGGATGGCCTGCCCGCACCTTCAAAAGATCTGCGATTCTCACCATCGCGAATATTTCCCAGTCGTCCTGAACCGCTTTCAATAACGATTTGTAAAATCGGAGTTCGGGTTTAGTGACCAACTGACCTCGAGATTCATATGGCAGCTTGACCGGGATCGACCACAGTCGCGTCAGCCAAAACAGAGCGACCACGATGGCGAAACCAACCCAAAAATGCCAATACGCAGCGATTGCATTTAAGCTCAAATCCACGACTTGCCCTACGTTCGACTATCGCTATTTCAAAGGTAAAAGTAAGATAAAATCATAAGGGAATTCATAAAATCACTTAATGCGAATTTAGACCAACAGATCAAATTTTGCCATGAGCATCACGCAATCAGTCCAACTCAAACCGCTTAAAATTGGGAATGTGAAAATTGGATTTCCTGTTGTCCAAGCGGCTCTCTCGGGATACAGCGACTGCCCGATGCGGGTGATCGCAAAACGCCTGGGTGCACCTTACACTGTCTGCGAAGTCATGTTGGATAAGTTTTTGGTCGAGATGAAGGAGCGAAAACGGACGAGCCATTTCCTTTATATTGGTGACGAAGAACACCCGGTTGGTGGACAATTGATGGGTGCCGAACCGGAACAATTCGCCGCCGGAGCCATGAAGCTGGTTGAAAAAGGCTTCGACATCATCGACATCAACTTTGGCTGCCCCGTCAAAAAAGTTCTTGGTCGTTGTCGGGGTGGATTCCATCTCAGTCAACCGGACGTCGCATTGGAGATTATTCAGCAAACGCGAGACAACGTTCCCTCTGAAATTCCGGTCACGCTAAAAATGCGACGGGGAATTGACGACTCTCAGGAAAGCACCGACAACTTTTATCGCATCCTCGACGGTGCATTTGACATCGGAATCGCTGCCGTCACCGTCCACTGCCGTACCGTCAAACAACGTTACATCGGTCCAAGTAAATGGGAGTTTCTACGAACCCTGAAATTACACGCGGGCGATCGAATCGTGCTCGGTAGCGGCGATCTTTTTACTCCTCAAGCTTGTCTTGACATGATCGAGCAGACCGGTGTTGACGGCGTAACGGTCGCCAGAGGCGCCATCGGCAATCCATGGATTTTTAATCAAACGAAAGCTTTGGCGGAAGGAAAACCACTCCCTGATCCGCCACGGCTTTTAGAGCAGAGGTCAGTTATGCAAGACCATTTCGACCTGGCAGAAATCACTTACGGAGAAAGAAGAGTCGCC
>JBCCSJ010000113.1:0-15325 GCA_039200505.1 Planctomycetota bacterium
GATAAAAACGTGGCATACGACCTGTGGCTTGGCCCCGCCCAAGACCGACCGATTTTCCGCAAAAGTTTGCATTACGATTGGCACTGGGATTGGAATACGGGGTCCGGCGAGATGGGTAACTGGGGCGTCCATGTGCTTGATGACGTTCGTAACAACGTTTTTCAGGATAAAGTGAGCCTACCGAAAAAGATATTTGGGGGCGGCGGTCGCGTTGTCCTCAATGATGCCGGAGAGACTCCTAACATCCACTTTGTCTATTTTGATACCGGATCTTATCCGGTGGTCATCGGACTCTCGAACCTTCCCGCCGGACCCCGTATTCCAATCCCAGTGCCAATCGTAATGCAAACTTTTGCGGAAAATCGGTCGGTCTTGGGCGGGGCCAAGCCACAGGTCGTATGCCACGTTTTTATCGATTTCCAAAGGGGTTTCTCGTTTACCAATTGAAGGCCGGATGCCGTATCGGTTGACTCGGACTGCCTGAATTTCTCCCAAGCCTTTTTTCTGGTGCAGAAACTTTTTGATTTCTGCCTGCATAGGATCAGAACGTTGCTGGGTGCCGATTTGACAAACCTTGTTGTATCTTCGAGCCGCAGCAACCGTCTGCTCGCCTTCCCATTGACTGTGCGAGAGAGGTTTCTCGACGTAAACATGCTTCCCGGCTTCCATCGCCCAGATCGCCGCCAGACAATGCCAATGATTACAGGTGGCAACGACCACCGCATCGATACTATCGGAATCGAGCAATCCTCTTAGATCACGCCATGTTTCGGCTCGAGTGTATTTCTTTTTGAATCCTTGTATGCGGCTAACATCAGGGTCGCAAAGTCCAGTAATGTTGACCGCATCGACTTTGGAAAACTGGTTGGCCAATCCGCGAGCACGCCCGCCGCAGCTTATCATTCCCACGTTGACCGAATCGTTGGCCATCGAATGCCTGGAAGCAAGTAATTGTTTGCCGGGGATGGACATCATAACGCCGGCTGCCGCCCCACTGGCAATGAACTGGCGTCGGGTAAGACTGGACATAATTGAATTCCTATCAGTTGGATAATGGTGAGACGTACTGGTCAAGCAGTATACCATGATTTAAGGATCGCAATTTTTCAATCAATCTTTCCGCCACCTTGCGTTAACTGATCATCCGACATCGAACGTAAACCAATGCGTCTTTCCGAACCGCATTTCTTGTGCTTGCCATTTAATTTTCCGACTGATCGCCAGCAAATTTTTGACAGATTTCGGCGACATACTTTGAATCGTAACGCTGTCCAAATTGTCGAATAAACTGAGGATCTTGGAGAATCGGCACCACCGTATTCCAGAAATACCAAGGCAGCCAATGTTGTCGAAATTCAACTGGATCCCAGAGTCGGCGAAGCAAAGGGCGATTCATCTGAGCCGCATATCGTTCTAACTGCCGTCTGAGAGTTTTCCCAATAACATAACAACTGATTGACTGATTGTTGTTGGCATCTATTTTTTTGGGCAACCCGTGAAACTGTTCGATCGAAATCTCGATGCGATCATACCATTCCCCTTCTCCTTCAAACCAATCAAATATTGCCAACTGTCGGGACGTGATTCCGAAAAGGACCTGCCCGGCAACCGTTTGATCGCTGTCCAGTTCGACAAACGGAAAATTTGCCTTCTCCCCCAAAGTTGCCTCGTACCTTGCATACCCCGTTAACCGTGCCGGAGTCATCTGGTTGACCTTCCCTGCCAGACTGCGAGCGACCTCCGGAAACATCAGCGTCCCGTACACAAAGATATTCATCAGTCAAACGATCCTGTTGGTACCGACACCGCCATCGCTTCGAGAATTCTGTGAATTTTTATGAATTCCATGCCAGAAATCGAGTGCAATTGCTTTTAAAAGCATCGCTTGGTTTTATCATCTAGGACAATCCTTGGGGCTTGGCTGGGCTCGTTCACCGTACCAGTGAATACCTGACTGTCGCCTAAGGACTGATGGACCTTAAGGTCACAATCCTCAACTCCACCCACTTCGAGATTAACAAAAGAGGTTATTATGACATCCGAAGAAGATCAAATTGCAGCTTTGACGAACAGCCTTAATTCACTTGAGAACGAAAGTCGAAAGCTTCTTAACGCCGTTCAATGGTCGTCGAAAGTACGAAAAATTCTTTTCGTTCTAGTCCTTCTTTTTGCGGTGATCGCCGTGTTCATATTTTATCGCCTGTTTGTGGAAATCCGAGACAACCGAATTACCAAAATCCAACAGATCATTTCTGAACAACCCGAAGAATTTGTCCAACCATTGACTCGCGAAGTGGTTGCCATTGCAGAGAAAGAGGGGCCGTATCTGGCCGACGTTTTCCGAAAGCAGGCCCAAGACGACACCAAGCTTTATATCGAAGCTATCGAAAAAGAGCAAAACACCTTGGTCGACAACTTGCAAAAGAAATTCGAAAAGAAAGTCCTCGAATCGTATGCCATGATGCTCGACGAACAGGAAGCGACTTTGAAGAAGGAATTCCCGGTTCTGCGTGATCCGGAAAAAATGAAGTACCTTCGCAAGAACATGGAAGACGTTTACGAAAAAATCGGCAAGCGATATTTCGTGGATAATCTAAAAGAGGAAATGGAAAGCCTTGTTTCGAAATTGGAAAAATTCCCAGCGTCCACTCCTAATTCGGACACCATTCCCGTTGCCGAACAAATTGCGACCGAGTTTCTGGAACTAGTTCAGATGATGGTAGTCAATTCGAACAATTACGTGATTCCAAACGACGAAGGAATTTCGCCTGCGATTACACCTGTGAAACAGACCTCGCAAGAATCCACCCAAAAAGTCGCAGATTCAGAAACAGCCCCCGAGGCAAAGAAAGAAACCGAGTCCCAGAAGGAATCCGAGCCTGAGCAGAAAACAGATTCGCAACCCGAAATCGAATCTGATCCACCCGTAGCATCGAAAGAGAGTTCTGACGATGATTCCAAAACCTCTAAGTCCAACGAAAACAAAAAAGAAACAGAGAATCAGGATGGGGACGCCAAAAAATCAGACGACCAGTAGTCCGTTCAGTTCTGAAGTTTCATCTTGCCTCACACATCAAACCAAAGAAAAATACAATGACAAAACATATTGAAGAACGAATCGAATTATTAAACCGCGAGATTTCAGCGAAACGAATCGAAACCAACATTTTTAGCAACATTTCGTTAGTGCTCGGTTTGATTGTCGTCATCGCTTTAGGCGTCTATTTTGGTTACGGTTACAAAGCACTCAATGATGTGACTCAACCTGAAATGGTGGTCTCTTACGCCAAAGCTCAAATCACCGATGCTTCGGTCGAAGTGCGCAAAGTTGCAACCGAAGAAATTAAAAAATCAGCACCCGTTTGGGCTCAAGAAGCCAGCACCCAATTTATTAACAACATTCCTGGTTTCAGCGAAAATCTCGAAGCAACTGTTGAAGAATATTTCAACGAGCAGTTGGCTGTCAGCCAAGCCCAGGCGGGAGAAGAGTTTCAAAAAATCATTGAGAATCATCGGAACGATTTTAAAGAAGCTATTGACTTGATGGTTGAAGAAGGAAATTCCGACGAGTTCGTTGAAAAGATCCTCCCAATCGTTGAACAAAGCAGCGAGATCGATCTCAAGGATAACGCAATGGTAGTGATGGGAAGTTTGATCGAACTAAATGACAGGCTCGACAAACTCTCGTCAGGCAAAGATCTCAACCCGCTCGAAAAACAGCAAAAACACATTTTGGGTTTGACCCGGCTGTTGAGAGAATCGAGCAAATAATTTTGGCTCAACGGCTGTTTAGATCGTTTCTCCGAGACGTTGGAGGAAGCTCACGTCTCGGAGAGCCTTGCTACTAATTTGCTTAAATCCTGCATTAAAAAAATTCAGAATCTAATTCGTCTTCGATTGAAAAGGTCATGGTTGGGTGCAGTCGAGATTTTCGGATTCGTTCCAGTTCAGCTTGCTTACGCTTTAACACCGCTTCCCGAGAATACGTGCCGACCGAATCGCGATCGGCGGGCGTCGGTAGATCCTGATTGAATTGCCGAGTGGCAAAATAGATCGAAAGTATAGTGATCGTCGCGACCAAGATCGTCGATGCAATTGTCTTCATCCGAATCCCCTCAAGTACCGATGGAAAGGTACGTCACTCAAGGGAAAGGGGCAATGTAAATTATGAAGAAATCATTACATTTTCCACAAAATGCCTTCAATGCCTGCATTTATCGCTATAACCTGTGCACTACCAGCATAGATGGTTATCTTCGACCCAGCAGGATGGCCTACCACGTCTTCTGAACTTCACGCTGCTCGACCGGGTACCAATCTTCGATCTTGTTCACCATCTTGGCGACGATTTCAGGGTTTGATCTGGCAACATTGGACCGTTCATTAGGGTCTGCAACCAAGTCAAAAAGCTGTGGACGAAGCTCGGTTCGAGGATGAGTCGATGCGTAGCGACCTATTTCGCCATCGTAAGTCAAAATCAGTTTCCACTTACCTTCGATACACCACCGATACAACAAGGATGCCTCTGGATTTTGGATGTCGGCAATATCGTGGGCAAAGCCTTCTCCAAAAATGCAACTTCTTTCGATTGCTTTCGAATCTACCATGTTGGGTAACAGATTGATCCCGGGCAAATCTACAGGCGACTCAAGTCCTACGGCCGCCATCACGGTTGGAAAGATATCGATGCTACTGCATAGTTCACTTCGATCGGCGGGCTGAAGTTTTGCCGGCCAGGAAAACATGATTGGCGTCCGAATTCCACCTTCGTAAGGGGTCTGCTTGGACTTTTGGGCGTAGCCATTTTTTTCTGGATTCTGAATCCAACCGTTGTCGCACACGTAAATCACCAATGTATTATCTCGAATCTTTCTATCTTCCAGATGCTCTAACAGTTCGCCGACGGTTTCATCGAACCATTCGCACATTGCGTAATACTTCGCTACCGTTTCAGGCAATCCATCGCCTGCATACTTTTTCAATAAACGCTTCGGTGGGTTATGGGGCGTGTGTGGCAAAAAGGGAGCATACCAAACAAGGAATGGATTTTCATCGGAGACAGCTTGGTCGATGAAATCGGTGACAGGTTGAATCCCATTCCGCCCTATCTTCAAACCATCGTCACCATGTCGACCACCTTTTTGAGGAAATCCTCTTGTCATTCCATGTGTGAATCCCCCACGACGGAAATTCCCTTCCCACCATTTCCCCGATTGATGACTGACATAATTTCTGGCCGCCAACCTGCGAGGAATGGTTTCCCATTTGTCGATCAAAGAGATCAGATCAGATTTCTTCTGGTTCGAAAGTTCCGATCCGCGAGGGGCGTTTTTGAACGAAGGATCATTCCCCGTCACACCGTGCTGGTGAGCATATCGCCCCGTCACGATTGTCATCAATGACGGACGGCAAAGCGAAGTGGGAACGTAGCCTCTTCGAAAAACAACGCTCTCACTGGCAAGCCGATCGATATTGGGCGTCTTGATCGTTTCATGGCCCATGAATGAATAGTCGGTCCAGGCCTGATCGTCCGACAGGATCATGACCACGTTAGGTTGATCTTGAGCAGCCGCATTGTTTGAAACCAACAATAGAATCCCTAACAACAAGAAGACGACCATTTTTGATTCCCTAGTCGTAAATTGGAAAGAATGTATGAAAAGCGGATTCGCAAAAATCACCGGGATCGTTAAACCTTCGGTGCCGATTCAAATCGCTCATCGATTGCATCTGTTCGTCACTCAACTCAAAATCGAATATCGCGATGTTCTCGACCAACCGATTTCGATTTGACGTTTTGGGTACGATCGACACACCTCGTTGAATTCCCCAACGTAAAACGACCTGTGCCGGCGTTTTGCCCAACTCCTTCGCCAAGCTTTTAACGATATCCTGGTCCAGAACTGACTCAGACGCTTCCGCCATATCCAATTGAAAATAGGACTGCGCGCCCAGTGGTGAAAACCCGGTCACCGCAATTTCGCTTTCTTGACAAAATCGAATCAATTTTTCCTGCGTCAGGTAGGGATGCAGTTCCACTTGCAAAACTGCCGGTGGCTCATCCGTCTGGTTTAACAGGTCTCGAATCAAGGCAGTATTAAAATTGGAAATCCCAATCTCTTTTGCCAATCCAGATTTTTTCAGTTCGACCATCGCCTGCCACGTTTCAATCAGCGGCACGCGGGAAGGAATCATTTTGGGCGAATCGACGTCCGGATCAAAGAACCAACCTGGAGGATAGCGAGTTTCGAAATCGACGAATTGCTGGGAAATTGGAAAATGAACCAGGTAAAGATCCAGATAGTCCAGTTTCAGATCTTTCAATGTCCGCTCGATAGCTGGCTGAACATGTCCTGGAGCGTGGTAAGTATTCCATAGCTTTGAGGTGACCCAAAGATCTTCTCGCTGGCATAGTCCGCGACTGATGGCAGCGGCGATTCCATCTCCCGCTTGTTCTTCGTTTCCATAATCGCAGGCTGCATCAAGATGTCGGTAACCGACTTCGACCGCAGTCTCTACAACCTCGGCAGTTTTTTCTTGTTCAATCTTCCACAAGCCAAGACCGACAGAGGGCATCGCAGACCCACCTTTTAGATGAATTGTTTCGTGGCTAATCGCAATCTCCTTTATCTGTTGACAGAAGTCTAACACAATATTTTTTTAACGATCCTGGCGGATCAATAAAATGGGTAGCGGCGAGTCTAACACTGGAATCCGCTCCAAACAACAACTTCCAAAACTCGATTCCGCCTGTCTCGATTTGCGATCCTGATCTCAGGTCCGTTTCCCGGTCCGCCGTTCAAGCTAAAATGGAAACATGAAATATGTTAAAAGATTGAATCTATGCCGCTGTTCCTAATGATCTACTTTTTACTAACAGCTTGTGTGGCGGCCATCGCAATCAGTCAGCCTCCAGATCCATGGAAAACCCAAATTCGGGACGGTGTTTATCGGATCGGTCGAATTCCAGATTTTTTTGAAATTGGTGGCCCGAAGAATTTTGGAGTCGATCCGCTCGGCAGGTTTCTCGCTTTCGGTAAACAGAAAGAGGTTATCCTGTGGGATCTTAAAGAGCGTCGAATCTCGGAACGCCTTGTGGCCGAACAAGACGTGATTCAATTAGCATTCGCGTCCGATGGAAAATTGCTTGCCAGTGCATCTCAAAAGATTGACGAACGAGGGCTCACCAGTGGACCGCTCAGTGTTCGGATTTGGGATTTGACTAGTCGCGGGGTTAAAACCGAATTTCAATTTGAAAGACCCGGACTTTATTACCCCGCACGTTTATGCATCTCTCCGGACAATCAACTGATCAGCATTAGCACCGTTGGGTCGAAGGATGCTGTCTCGACATTCTCAGTCGATTCGGGCAAGCCGATATCCACCATCGACCAGTTACCGTCGAACGCTTCGGGATTTTGTTTCCAAACACGAGATACGATTCTGATTCCGAATGCAACAGCCCAAGCAGTCGATCTTTGGGATATCAATGTTGGAAAATGGGTGGCCCCCTTTATCGAAGAGGGGCTAAAGCCTGGTACTACTTTGATTGAACGTTCACCAAATCGAAGCATCACGGCGGTCGGAGGGAGAGGTGGTGTCACATTTTTCAAAGGGGGCGAACGACTACCAATCAAACTCCCGCCCGAAATAGCTTCACTCAAACGAGTTTTCATGATCCGGTTTTCGCCGGACTCAAAACATGTCGCTCTCTGGCACACCTCTAAAAATCAGGTCTTATACCTTCTGGATACGCAAACATGGAATGTGACCAAGAAGGTTCCAATTAGCGGCACGATGTTATCGGAAATGCACTTCAGCTATGACTCTCGAAATCTACTTCGCCTAAATTTTGAGCAAGTCGGACTTGCCTCGACACCTGTTTCTGGAAACCCTGTTTCTGGAAATGGAAAAACAGACGTTAAAGGACTAACAGCACCCGCGACGGCCCTCGCATTTACGCCGGATGGAAAAAGTGTTCTCGCCGGCAGCCGATACCAGGGACGAGTCCTAAAATTTGATCTTTCGACTGGCAAACCAAAATGGGAAGTCGGCGTCCGACAAATCAATCGCCTGAAAGTAGGCCCCAATAATCGCTTTGCAATCGCCGAGGGCAGTGGTAGCGAATACCAGTTAATCGATCTTGCCAAACCGGACAGCAACAGCAGAAAGAGCATTGGGAACCAATATCAACCAACCCTTTTCGACAAAATTGATCATTACTTTGGGAAACCAGAAATCAAATCCGAATTCGGATTCTCCATCCAGTCGCTCAGTTTTTCGACGGATGGAAAACAGCTCATTGCCGCTGGTGCCATCGATCAGCAGGCACGATTTTGCAGTTGGAATATGGAGACTCAGAAGAATTTGGTTCGGTCCAATTTTAAACTCATGCGACTTTTAAAAGATCGGTGGACCAGTTCTCCGCTCGTTTCAGCTGCCCCAACCGATCAATTGGCAGTGATCGCCACCGGCCCGGAACTGACGTTTTTGGACTTTGACACCCGAGAAATTCTATTGAGCGAAAAACTGGATGCCAACGTCAACGTTTTTCGCTGGTCTCCAGACGCAAAACAGCTGCTGGTCCGAACCTATGACTTTCAGGATGGCGAAGTCATTTCACGATGGCAGGTTACATTCTTTGACCGTGACGGATCCGATTGGAAACCGGTTCCCACCCAGTTTCGTTCGGCTGAGTTTTGCGGTGACGGTTCGAGAGTCATTTTTTCCGGATACGATGGGATCGAAATTTTTGAAACCGAAAACTGGACCTCTCTCTTTCGATCAAGACTTGCCACCTATCCCGCGACGCTTTCGGATGATGGAACGAAATTGGCATTCGGCAGAGAAGACTGTCTAATCGAAGTTTGGGACTTGTCCCAGATGAACAATAACTAACTGATTGAACAAATTTCACGGCGACAAAAACTGATTTCGCTCAGTGGGTCATGATGTAGGCCAAGATATTAATCCCAAGCGGATAGGACTTCTTCACCGAAAATAATTCAAAGTACTGACGGTTCTGTCCCTCTCTTTCCCATCCATCCCCGATGTCATTATTGTGACAACAGAGTGCAACCAGCCTTCCCTGTTCGTCGTGATAGGCCCAGTAATGCGGCTTCATATCGCCCAACCCACCCGAGTGCATGTATTCGTACTTGTATCCCATCTCCCACGTCCGCAGGTCCGTGACTTGGGGCAATTCTTTCAAGTCGTAGACGGTGTGAAAAATGGGATGATCGATGGTCAACTCAACCGGCTTACTTTGCGGTAAAACTCGCCTCATTTCTCGCACCACGTTGGTCCAAGCCGCTTGCGTCCAGAAATCATCCATCATTACGAAACCGCCGCTTTGAAGGTATCGACGAAACGCTTTCACTTCTTCCGTGTTCAGTCGCAAGTATTGTGGCCCTGCCATATAAACAAATGGATAGTCAAACAATTCTGGATCAGTCAAACGAATCGCTCGACCGTAAGGATCGGTCCGAATCGAAGTGATTTCTTGAAGCCTGAAAGAAAAATTCCAGTCGCCATCGGGATAGTCGTTATCCCAGCGGTCCCACCATCCAAATGGACCGTAGGCGTCGTATTGGATTCTGACAAAAGTAAATACATCGGACTGAAAACCTCGAGGTACATTCCACATCGGAAACTCATCCCGAGAAGGGAGGCTCTGGCTGCGTGGTCTCCAGGGTGTGTCAATCAATCGAAACTCTTTTTCTTCCACATCATCACTCGCGGCCTCTGACTCGACCATCGTGATCGACCGTCTACGAAAACTCGGTTTCGACTGCTCTTGAGCTGTAAAGCGGGCATGATCGTCTGAGAGCCTGTCGCCTTGTTGCCCCATTTGGTTGGTCGTTTCGGATGAGCTCAATCCGGATCCGCTAAGTCCAACCGGACTTCTTAAACCAGCTCTGTCGACGTAACTGAACCACCAACAAAAAACTCCTGCCAGCAGAAGGATTAAAACAGAAATTGGTTTCGAAAGTTGGCTCATCAATCGAATCTTGACTAGGTAATGAATTGCCGGTGCCGCATGTCACGACGACCGGACTTTTTTTCCGTTCAACATGGTACCAATCACGGTGTAGCGAACGCAGAATTCATAGATTAACAAAAGCAGGCCAATGGTCACCAAATTGATAAAGCCAAACTTGATAAAAACATTCCATTGCCAATCTTTGATAAACCATTGCAACCACAAAACCAATGGTAAATGAGCCACATAAAGCCAATATGAGGAATCGGATACATATCGCATGGTTCTGTTTTCTCGAGAATAAAACTGCCGAAACATTCCGATAGCACCAAAGATCATCATCCAGACAAACAACGATTCGAGGAAATTAAACCACATCGCGCCGCGACCATAACTCGCCCCGAACGATCCCCCAATTGCGATAATCGCCAACGGAAAGACCACGATCGATGCCAGCGGCACCGTCAAATACCACCATTTTCCAGTCCGACCTGAATCGTCATTGATATCCCAATAGAGAGCGCCGTAAAAAAAGAATAGACCGTAGTAGGCCAAAAGAGTCGGGAACGGAAGGATCCCTATCGACGTGTCTGGGCCAACCAGCCCAGGCTGCATCCTCGCATTTGCAATCATCGTCATGGGAATCAGCCAAACAAGACATCCCGGAGAGTGAATTAGCCAACCGGGAAATCGACGAATATTCAAAGCTGAAAAAATGAGAGCATATAACCCGAACGCAACGACGAGCCAGCAGAGAAACCACAAGAACCACAGGTGATGCCAAACAGGATGATAAAGCAACCAGTTTAGTAATTTACGATCATTCCAGCCCGAAGGTGAATCAGCCTCAACCGCAACTTCAATATCCAATTCATTGTACAAATCGATGACTTTATTTCGGCCAGAAAGAATCTTCTGTTTTTCGGGCTCAATCCCGATTGATTTGAGAATTGAAGCGGTGTACTGCCAGGGCAACCTCGCAACGTCCAATGGAGTTGCTCCATCCTGATTCCGCGCTCCGACATTGGCACCTTTCGACACTAGATATTCAAAGCATTTGATATTTCCCATAAATGCCGCTGCATGAAGCGGACTGCCACCGTCGGCATTTCTCTGATTCGGGTCAGCCCCCAATTTGACAAACAGCTTGACTAAATCGATACGTCCTGCGAATGATGCGTTGGATAGAAGGCTGGCTCCGCCGACCGGTTGCAGCGCTGACAGATCCACTTTTTTGTTTTCGATTGCAACTTTAAATTTCTCAACATCATTGTTAAAAATCCATTCCCAAATCTCTTCAGCGGGCTCTTGCCAATTAACGGTTGTCCAACCTTGGTCATCATTTTCGTTTTGAACATCATCGCTGCGTCGGATTGCCATTCTTTGCGAAATCAAAAATGCTGAACTGTAGTGCATCATCGGGACGATCGTCACCAGGCCGACCATCAACGGCAAAAAAATTCGTCGGAACCGATGATTGAGCAACGCCCAAAGCCCACGCTTCCGCCACAACATCGCAGTGAAGAAACCACTGAGCAGAAAAAACAGCGGCATTCGAAAACCATGAATGTAAGAAAATCCGATGACGAAAAAGGAACTCGTCTGCGAGTCCTGAACAAGCCAAGGAAAGGGAGCAAAAGACAATCCAGCATGCAGCAGAATCCCCAACAGCATGGCAACGGCCCGTAAAGCATCCAAATCGTGTCGCCTTCGACTGGTGGAATCAGAACCAGCGGTCGGTTCTGTTTGGAGTTGTTCGTCAGTCGATTCCACCTAATTTTACCTGTCGGCTAAACCTTTGCGGTTCATGCACAACCGGCTGCTTAACCGCCAGAGTCGTTTGACTTTACCGCGATCGACCGATTGTCCGTTAGAGTACGATTTTACCTTCCTGGCATGGCTTTTTTAACCAGACGCTAACGCGTGGCGGCTGATGATCGGACGACGAAACGGGCAGATGAATTCGGCATCGACAACTAACTGCATGTTGCGAGCCTGATGTTGCACTGCTTGGTTTTTCGACCGGACGCTGATGAATAGACCTCAAACCACCAGCCAAAACATCGGACCATTCGAGTTTTATTATTTCATTAGTAACGAAAATACCCAAGCTACGATTCAACCAATCTGAAACCGACTGACCCCAACCAAATCGCTCCTCGCAAAGTCGTTTGGGGGACAAAACTGCGGACTCTAAGGCTTACTGTTGGGGATGAGAGTGACGCATTAGCAGCCCAAGACCACGAAAACTTCCCTAATTTTATGGGCCAGAGCAGAAAACGAAATTTTCTTTATTTTGATGTCTGTTTTCTGTGGTTTTCCGCGAGAGCCAGTTAGCAACTCACTTGCTTACTCATTCACCGAATTCCCACCTGGGTCAACTTGGATTGAATCCAAGCCCCCAATTGATTCCAACCCCAGCCCACCTTTTTCAAATACTTCCAAACTACAACACCTAAACCCATCCCATCAAATAGCGCTCATCTAATTGCGATATCCAAGTTATTAAATCCACCCAATTGATTCAAATTTTTACGTTTTTAGTCGCGCCCTGTTGGGCGTACTGTGTCTATTTTTTATCGGAGTCAATATGAAACTGAATTACAAATCTGTTTTTACAGCGTCACTTTTTTTGACGCTTGCGATCGGTTTGGCCGGCGGGCCGGCAGTGGCCCAACTTCTTCCCAATTCCAATTCACCGACCAGACTGAATTTCCCCACGGCAGGGTGGTCCTTAGATACATTCTCTGGCGGGCGTGAAAGTGGGGGAATTGAATTTAGCAGTACGACCAGTCGGGGTGCATTTACGATGACCAATGGAGCGCCTGAAGGGGCTCTATCTTTGGGAACTAATGGACTTGGAATCGGTTTGGATGGATTTAATTCGCTACCACAGGCGACCCTGCATGTCTCTGGTGGAGGAACTTCTTTAAGCGATAGAGCCTACCCTAATGCGACTGTCTTTGTAGATGATAGAAATCCCACGTCCGCCTTTCGTCGACAACTATTACTGTCTAATCGGGGAGGAGCTGGGCTTGAACTTATCAACACAGACCCCGGTCAAACGAGTTGGGCGATCGACAGTTTCAATTTTGATGTGGACGGGACCAATCATGAGTTTCTTAACTTTTTCAACAATACTTCATTGGCAACTCCGTTTCGGGTCAAAAGTGATGCTTTCGATCGACAGGTAACTGTTTGGCGGCAAGGACTTTCGGTCGGTCGCATTCCAGAAACACAACCGGCAAGTGG
This sequence comes from Planctomycetota bacterium, assembly GCA_039200505.1. Lineage (GTDB taxonomy): Bacteria > Planctomycetota > Planctomycetia > Pirellulales > Pirellulaceae > Mariniblastus. The sequence goes on from JBCCSJ010000113.1 coordinate 13,235, forward strand.
GATCATTGGGAATCTCGAAGTTTACGACGATGGAACCGGACCCAACGGCGGATTCGCATCGATCACGTCCCGCGTTGATGATCCAGCCAGTCGCGTTCCTCGAACATCGATGCACTTGGAAAATAATGGCGGGATCTTTATGACTTTTAAGGATTCGGTCCGAGATTCCGAATGGAGCTTTGGCAACAGCAACGACGCGCTTCGATTAGGCAGAACGGGAGGGAGTCAACCTGGTTTTTTATTGACGAGCACCGGGAATTTTTTGTTTCAATTCGACCAGAACAACGATAGCATCGCTGAAAACATTTTCTTTGTGACTCCCAACGGAACCGCTTTTGGAACTGATTTCAGTCGGCTTTCGGATCGAAACGCCAAGGAAAATTTTCAGCCGGTGAATCCTCAAGAGATTCTGACCAAAGTTGCCAACATTCCAATTACGCGTTGGAACTACAAACAGGATAAAGATCAGGTCGAACATATCGGACCGATGGCTCAAGACTTTTTTGGAGCGTTTGAAGTAGGAATTAGTGACAAGCGGTTGTCAGACGTCGATACTACCGGCGTTGCATTGGCAGCGATTCAGGCACTTCACCAGAATGCCGCAACCAAAGACCAGCTTATCCAAACCCAAGCTCAAAAAATTGAAGAGCAGGCCGAAGCGATTGCTGAATTGAACGATCGACTTGACCGGCTAGAAGCGATGGTGTCGCTGCAAAATCAGTAAACCACTCAACTTATTCTTGGATCGGTCCTCAGACGGATATGTGACCTTGCCTGGGGATCGTTCCTTTTCTTCATTCGAGTCGTTCATGCCTTGATAATTGGCAGAGAACCAAAATAGACATGAACACTATTTAGACCGACATTCCAACAATTGACACAAGAAGCCACTTATGAATCTGACAAAAAATTCAATCCTGTTTCTATTTATCTGCTCCATTTTTGTAGTGAGCGCCTCTGCACAAACCAAGCCCTCATTTCAGATAGAAGCAAATTCGGGGCTTTCCCGAGTACTCAGCATGGGTAGGGTAGCAGAAGATATCGGCCTGGACGAGATGGAACGAATTTCTCTAATGACTTCCTGGTTGGTAACCCGTGGCGAGTTGAACAAAGTTTTCACTCGATACGCAGACCACTATGGGAAAGGACTGCCAGAAGATGAACAGGAAGCCCTGCTGACAGAATTGGAAGATTCGATCAAACAGATTCGCATTGAGGAAGAAAATCGACTCGCCATCGTTCTGGACGAGTCACAGATGCAGCGGCTAAAGCAACTTCAATTCCAGTATCTCAGAAGAAACAGTTCCATGATGGGTGGACTGCGGGAATTTCTTGAGCTTACCGAAGAGCAAATCAAGGAGTGCCAAAAAATTGGTCAGGAAATGAAGAAAACGATGGTCGAAATGAGAAAGGATTCAATTGAAGTCGGTTTGGCCCGTGTTGAGATCATCGAACACCTTCAGGAGATTCGTGAGAACACGGAAGAGAAATTAATGGAAGTGCTCACGCCAGAGCAGAAAAGAAAATTGATCGATCGCGAGGGCCGGCGGTACAATTTCCGCACAGGCGATCCCCAGCCTGAAAAAGAGTCAGAAGGTTAGTCTCCAGCGAAAGTCCCGATGGGGTGGACGGAGCATTTTAACCGCACGACGTAGGCGAAAAGTTTTGACGTCCTTAAGGCAAAAGTCCTGAAGGGACGACAAGTTGTCCAGCAGAATTTTTGTTCGTAACACGAGGGCGAATACGAATGCGGAAAATATTGGCGATCGTCAGGCAAAAGTCCCGAAGGGACGACAGGCTGTAGCCCTAGGCGTCAGCCTGGGGTCTAAAAAATTATCCAACCTACAAAGCCCTGGAAGGGCGGCAGACTCTCTGGCAGAATTTTTGTTCGTATCACGAAGGCGAATACGAATGCGAAAAATATTAGCAATCGTCAGAAAAAAGTCCCGAAGGGACGACAGATTGTAGCCCTAGGCGTCAGCCTAGGGTCTAAAAAATTATCCAACCAACAAAGCCCTGAAAGGGCGGCAGATTCTCTGGCAGAATTTTTGTTCGTGTACGCAACCGAAGGTCCCGGATTGGGACTAAACA
>JBCCSJ010000114.1:0-15324 GCA_039200505.1 Planctomycetota bacterium
CGGGCGGGCAGAAGACAAAAGACACACCGATCCCGGGAATGCAAAACTCAACCTTGATTAAGCTTGAGTGGCGGCTTTCGCGGAATTCCTCAATCGAAATTTAAATAACCAGACGCTTCTGAGGACAGGTTCTCAAATTTGGTTTGGTTGGATGTCCCGCTCGGCAAGCGGGGCGTACTCAACGGGCTGCTCACTGGCACCAAACAATTTAAAGATCTGAAATATTTTATTTCGAGTCTCAACCAACAAAAAGCTTCCTATGAGCCGCCGTGATGGGTTCGAAATGAAGAATGAAGCCGAAATGCTGACACGATTTTCCGGCATTGGGAGCCTCACCGATCCACCAAGTGAATCCTCAAATTGCGAACGTTGAGATTTAATTGGTACAAAAGCTTGATTCGCAAAGAAAAGACCTCCATAATATCCCTTGTTGAGACCGAGTCTCAAATAACGGCAGCCAGCTGCAATCCCTTGGATTGCCCAGCCAGCAACCATCCAGAACGAATCTTCCTATTTACTGGAGCTTGCTGATGCGCCTTCTTATTCTACATGCCGGCATTTTTGCGATTTCTGTCGGATTTACAGCCCTCTCATTTGGCTTTTTTGAACGTTTTCTGGAATTCAAGCGGGGCTATCGCCAACGACGCTATTAAAGAGTCGCCTTCATTTTTTCGTAAAATTGGTTTTCAAAGACGGATTTCGATGTTTGACGCAAATCATGCCATGGATTTGGTCGTAAGCCTGATTGAGCGGGGACGATATCAGGATGCAGTTTCGATCGGTAAGCAGGCTATTTCCCAACATCCTCACGACGGTCGGCTATTTGAGGTGACCGGCGTCGCCTATTTTGGGTGGGGCAAAATCATGAAATCAATGAGCCAGCTTGAGACGGCCACCACATTAAAGCCGTTATCAAGTATTGCTCAATTGACCTTGGCCAAGTGCTACCTAAAAACGGGGATGGACGAATCAGCGTCGACCATTGTCACCCACTTGGTCAAACAATGCATTGACGGCATTTTCGAACCGGCCGGTTTTCCGGCACTTGTCCATTGCCTGGCCCAGATGCGGAGATACCTGGATGCGGCATTAGTCTGCGAATGCTGGACGATTCAAGAACCTGATAACGGTCATGCTCATTACGGAATTGCTTGGTACCGTGCAATGGGAGGTGAAGAGTTGATTCACCATATCCAACGGCTCGAAAAAGCGGTAGAACTGTTACCTAACAACGTCGATTATCGGATAACGTTGGGGTTTGCGTATGCCGACTCCAGCAACATTCCTCGCGCTCTGGGATTATTTCACGAAATGACTTGTGAACAAATCGGATGCGTGGGTTGCCCAGGATGCCTCGGCGAAATCATCGACTTTTTGTGCCGATACGAATCAGCCGACTCTATCACGGTGACTCGTTTACAGAACCAACTGGTAAAAATCCAAAACACCTTACGAAAAGATCAGGACAAATTTGAAAATGGCAGCTTTTGAAAACCCTGTTTTATTGTACGGCTCTTGCACAGGCAAAACGGAGTACATCGCAGAGTTAATCGTCAAGGAATTTGAGCCCACCCTTGAACTGGAAATGGTTGAGATTTCGTCAATCGAGGCGGGCGATCTGGCAAAATACGACCTCATCGTTTGTGGAATCCCAACTTGGGACATCGGCGAACTGGAACACGCGTGGCAAGAAGTGTACGAAGAGTTGGATGACGTCGACTTGAATGGCGTCCGCTTCACCATTTTCGGACTCGGTGACCAACGGGGTTACAGCGACACCTATCAGGATGCGATGGGAATTCTTTACAAAAAGATGGTCGAAAGAGGTGCTGCGGGCGATCTTGGATTCACCACAACTGACGGCCACGAATTTGATGAATCCTTGGGGATCATTGATGGAAAATTCTGCGGCCTTGCCCTAGATGAAGATAACCAGGATGACCTGTCCGAAGTACGTATCAAGACTTGGGCCAAACAGGTTTTGGACGAACTGAGTCTGGTTCAAGCCTGAGTCGATTTCTAAAATCGGATTCAAAAGTAAAGTTAGTTGACCTCGTAGTTCCTCCATGGAATCGTGGCCTGACCCTTTGATTTCATTTTGATGGAAACTCTCCAGATGAGAAGCATTATTCGACTGACAATGATCCTGCTTGCCTGTCAGTTCGGGCTGTCCAATTTGACTAACGGGCAAGAATGGTCGTCATTTCAAAATGGTGGCAAACCCGTGAGTATCGACGTTAACATTCCGACTCAATGGAAACCTGATTCTGGAATCGAATGGGAGTTGGATTTACCCGGTTATGGGCAATCTTCGCCCGTCGTTTTCGAGGATTTGGTTTACGTCACTTCTGTCACCGGTGACAACAAAGAAACCTTGAATATTCAGGCGATCAACATTGCTGATGGCAAGCAAGCTTGGATTTTCAATCGACTAAACACATCGCCCGAGAAGAACACGGTGATGGTTAGCCGTGCTGCTCCAACCCCAGTTGCCGACAAAAACGGTGTCATCGCTTTTTTCGAGGGAGGTAATTTGGTCGCCCTTGATCATGCCGGGAAAATGAGATGGGAACGAGACCTTAAAGAGGAATTCGGAAAACTAGGTGCCCGACACGGTCTTGCGTCGTCATTGGAACAAACCGAGGAACATGTTTTTGTCTGGTGCGAAAGAATGGAAGACCCATTCGTTTTGGGCATCAACAAGTCTGACGGTAGTACCGTTTGGAAAGTCCCTGGACTCGGTTCGACTTCATGGGGAAGCCCCAGGCTAATCGAACTTGAAGGGGAAACACATTTGGTTCTAAGTGCTATGGGTTTGGTTGTTGGAATGGATCCGCAAACAGGAGATCGTTTGTGGGAGTTCAGCCAACTTGCCGGTAATTCATCCTCAACTCCGATGGACTTGGGAGATGGCAAGATCCTCTTAGGTGCCATGGGAAGCCGATCCGGGGGACCAGCAGAACCTTCCAACGGAGTAATTGAGGTCAAGAAAACAGAACAAGGTTACGAAGCGGACTGGGTTTGGACCGCACCAAAAGCGACATGTTCTTTCGGCTCTCCAATAGCCCACGAAGGGCGAGCCTATTTTGTCAACCGGACAGGAATTGTCCATTGCCATTCGATCGCAACCGGAGAACCGCTGTTTGTGGATCGACTACCATCGGGATCGATTTGGGCGACACCCTTAGTGAGTAAAAACGGAATTTACTTTTTCGGTAAAGATGGGGTCACCACCATTTTGAAGCCAAGCGACAAATTGGAGATCGCTTCGGATAATTCGATTCTTGAGGAAGACTCGCAAAAGCCCGCTGCAGCAAGCGGTCCAGGGGCCAGTTTTTCGGGAACCGTTCTGTATGCTGCCGCAGTCGCCAAGGACAAACTTCTAATTCGCTTTGGTGAAAAACTGTTCGCCGTCACGAAAGAGTGATCTTGAGGACGCCGAGCATCAGCTTTTTTGCGACGGTCCCGACCGAAAATCCTTTTGTTGATTCAAAATAAATCTAGAAGGCAGGACTTCAGTTCCCACAAACCTCTGCACGAAAGAGTGGGTCTCATCAAGTACGTCCCGCTTGCCGAGCGGGACATCACAGCAAAAAATGAAGGCTACCGAAGAAAACTGCGCCTACCCTATCCCGCGCTTTCGATGGTTCAAAATTGGTCTCGATTGCGTGTCTTTAGCAATTGCAAACCACGTCGCCAAAGAGTGGGTCTCATCAAGTACGTCCCGCTTGCCGAGCGGGACATCACAGCAAAAATCGCTTTGCCAAACCCCGCATTATTTGCGAATCAAGCTAGTTGCATATTCAAACAGCCTGCCTCCGGGATGGTCATATCGAATCATTGGCTTTGATGACCATTTCCATCTGGACTCCGAAAAAAGATGCTTCATTTCGTTAAGGCCGCAATGGAAGGGTGGACCGGCACTATCGTCGTTTTTCTGTGCAAACAGAACAAAGTAATGCCCTCCCGGTTTCAACCACCGAAAAACTTGTTGCTCATACCGAGTTCGTTGGTGAGGCAAAATCGCACACAAACAGGTTTGCTCATAAACCAGATCAAACTGATTGGCAGCATTAAATTCCAATACATCTTTTTGTAAAACTTCAGCCTTCAAATCCAATCGTGATAATTGTTCTCGCAGAAATCGAATTGGCTCGTCCGCCATATCCAATGCGGTTACCAAAAAATCACGACGACAAAACTCTACGACTTCGTACCCGCGTCCGCAGCCGGGAACCATGACTTTCCCTGAACGAACTGCGCTTGCATCGATCCAGTCATGAAACGCTGGGTGCACGCCGCCTCGATCCCAACCCGTTTTATTTTGGGCGTAACAGTCGTCCCAGAATCCCGGTTCGTAATTCATAACAAACAAAAACCTTAACACTTATTTTGGCGAACAACGGAAATGGCCGACTTCGGTCGAATGAACTCGGTCGAAGAAACCCGCTGGCGACCGGCAAGTTTCGTTTACAACGAATGTAGTGGAACGATTGCAATTTTTGCATGGCGTCCTGAAAAGGTTCCGGGCAAAAATAAAATCTTTGTGGATTCGTACCCAAGCTCACGTTTTTACCAATGAGGCTGAAAAGAACCAGTCATGCAAATTCCTGATCGAGTATCAGTTGAGCTTTGACCTCGGACTTCATCGGCATTCGGATGTCGATCGTTTGCCCAAACTGGCCACTTGGGCAGACATTGATCGCACATCCTTATCACTTCATTGGACAATTCGTGTTTCAAGAGACGGAGAGAAAATGACCTACACAAGGCGAATTCCACTAGCTGTTTGCATTCTGTTTGGGATGTTGGCAGTTTATCCAGCTGACTCGGCCAATGCCCAGAATCGGGGCCGAAATGATAGATTTTCCAAAGCTCAGAAGCTCGGCTATCTCGGCGAAACGAGCCGATCAGCGATGGCTCGAAATGTTCTTGACCGGCTCAAGAATCAATCGACAGTGCGACCAGCCAATGATCAAACAGATCGAGTTTTGTTGTGGCATGAAATCATGCTCGATACCGTTGCCATCGACCACACGCCTGATCCAGATACTGGCGACGTCGACTTTGCTCACGGCGGACCCACGCGAACAAGCCGAGCACTGGCGATGGTTCAAATTGCGGTATTCGATGCTGTGAACACTTTTGAAAACCGATTCACTGCCTACACCTTTTCGGGCAGGGCACCTCGATCAGCATCTCTGGATGCAGCAATCGCCTATGCATCGTACACGACTCAAATCGCACTGTTTCCCAACCAGGCCGAACGTTTAAATTCGCTTTTGGACTCGGACCTCGATCAAATGCGAGGAAGTCGCCAGGAAATCGAGGATGGTCGGCGGATAGGCCAACAGGCTGCTGCAGCCATTATCGATCTTCGCACCGGTGACAATTCGGATCACTCCGAACCGGATTGGGGTGAAGGCGGTTTGGTTGCCGACGGTGCGGCGTCATGGGACGGAAGTATCATTAACAGTGGCGGCAACGGGGTTTTCCAGTGGGAACCAGATCCGTTGACACCATCGGATTCCGGAGATGGCACGCTTGCGTTAGGAGCTTACTGGGGAGTCGTTAAAACTTTCTCGTTAAGTTCAGGACATCAATATCGCTGCCCGCCGCCCCCACGACCAGGTTCACGAGAATACGTTGACGGCTACCAGATGGTAAAAAGCATGGGAGCATCTCCGGAAACTGTGGGTAGTCTTTCCAATCCTATCACTCGTTTCTTCGGAAACTACTGGGGTTACGACGCAACCCCCTTACTTGGAACTCCGCCACGTTGTTACAACCAGATTGCGGTTCAAGTCGCCACCGTCGAAGGGATCAATAGTCCCGATGAAATGGCCCGTTACCTTGCTATGGTCAACACGGCTCTAGCTGACTCGGGCATCGCAGCCTGGGACAGCAAGTACTTTTATAACTACTGGAGACCGGTAACAGGTATCCGACGTTCGGACGGTGTTGACGCAACATCGACCGACGAAAATTGGGAACCGGTCGGGATTTCAGTGATCAACACCGAGGTTGCGATTCGCCCGACTCCGCCGTTTCCGGCTTACCCTTCAGGCCACTCGACGTTTGGAGCGTCGACTTTTGAAGTCATGCGGCAGTTCTTTGGGAACAACACGCGATTCACATTCATCTCGGATGAGTATAACGGAGAAGGAGAAGACCCATTTGGAATTCCACGCCCCCTGGTCCCTGTCCGCTTCCAAACGCTTGACGAAGCTCAGGACTCCAATGGGGTCAGCCGAATTTACAACGGCGTCCACTGGCAGTGGGACAACATCGCAGGTCTCGACCTAGGGGAGAAGATTGGACGGCATGTTGTTTTCGCTGGAAGAGCATTTCAACCAACTGACCGACGTCAACCCAACAATCAAGGAGGACGACGAAATGGAAGACGATAAAGCTCAAGCGGTTCGACCGCAGCTACTTGGTGTGCCCCGTTTTAAGCTTCAATGGATGATTGGCGTTTTGATGATCACTTCGATAATGACAATCGGCTGCGTTCCGCAACCTGTCGCCGAACTCAATCCGACAGCTGAGTTAAGAATCGTCCAGGATGACCAAGTCAGCCAACTGCAAGCAAAGGAAGATGAAACCGTCGTCCACGCAGACCGGATCGAAATAACATCGGACCAAGATAACAACAGCACCGCGTTCATCAAGCAAGAACTGGGGCAAATGGCGTCACCTTTCACTCGCGAAACAGTGATTGAACTAAACAGAATCGTGTCCAAGTCTCTTAAGGCTATCAACGCGTTTGATAAAACACGAAAGTTAAAACAGGAGACCGACGCGGAGAAGTTAAATCAGTTTCGCCAGCTCTATGATTCAGCGGCCAAAGCAAGGGTCGAAATGTTGGCAACAAGCCACCGGGTCAAAACCAGTGGCGAACGATACAACAAAGAAATCCTTGCCGCCATGGTCAAATTTGTGGATCACGTCCCGATTGAAATCAGTCAGGAGATTCGGAGAACCGAAATGAGTTTTGCACTTAATTAGAATTTGTTGACCATCGTACTGGAGAAAAATTGAATCGACGTCAGTAGTTTGAAAAGTTGTTTTGATGTTCAAAGTTTTTCTGGAAGAGTCCTTCATCGGGCTCTTCCTTTTTTTATGAACGTTTATGTCCGCCAAAGCAGTATCGATAGTCTCGCAAATTCGTATCGTAAACGAAAAACTTGCCGAAGATGCAGGAAGATGCAGCTCATATTCAATTAAATGAATGCACTATTCATCCAGAGCTACAGGATAATAATGCGATGACTAAAATCGTCGCTTGGCTGGGTCCAGAAAAATTCTGACCGTTGCCACCATGCCCAAATAACGACCGCAAAACACTTACGATAGACTCTAATGATCTTTCAATTGACATTTGCTGTGCATGTTTTATTCGCATCGCTCTTTTTTTCGACGGCACCAGGTTGGGCTGACATCGTACCCGTTCCAGATTCGGTGATCGCGGAAAAGGTTTCCGGCAGTCAGCCTCGTAACGTCATTTTTATCCTGTCGGATGACCACCGTTACGATGCCATGAGTTTTATGGGGCATCCATTTGCAAAAACACCTCACATGGATTCGATGGCCAAGCAAGGGGTGCATTTAAAAAATGCGTTTGTAACGACTTCACTTTGCTCTCCAAGCCGGGCCTCCATTTTGACTGGCCTGTACACTTTTCGGCATCGAGTGATCGACAACCAACGCCCGGTGCCTGATGGAACGATATTTTGTCCTCAGTATCTTCAGCAAGCCGGATATCAAACTGGCTTTATCGGAAAATGGCACATGGGACACGCTAATGACGATCGGCGCCCCGGTTTTGATTTTTGGTTCAGCTTCAAAGGGCAGGGTAACTACTATCCGCCAGGGCCAAAATACACGTTGAACGACAATGGTAAACGAGTCCCTCAAGAGGGTTACATTACACCCCTGTTGACGAAGAAAGCGGTTCAGTTCCTTGAACAAACCAATCGTGAACAACCCTTCTTTTTGTACCTTTCTCACAAAGCGGTCCATTCTCCCTTCACGCCGGAACCGAAATACAAAGAATCATTGAAGGATGGACCATTTGAAATTCCAAAATCAGGATCCGCGTTTACTGATAATCAAAAAAATCGTCCGAGGTGGCTGCTTGATCAACGCAACAGTTGGCACGGCATGGATTTTCCGTTGCATTCTGGCCAATCTGTCGAATCGCTCTACAAACGATACTGCGAGTCTCTTCGTTCGGTTGACGATAGTATTGGAACCGTCATGAACCAATTAAAGAAGATGGGGATTCATGACGATACGCTGGTGATTTATATGGGCGATAACGGATACATGTTCGGCGAACACGGCCTGATTGATAAACGAGTCGCCTATGAAACTTCCAGTCGCGTTCCAATGCTGATGCAGTGCCCAGCTCTGTTTTCCGGAAACACGCAAGTGGATCAGGTAGTTGCCAATATCGATATCGCTCCCACGATTATGCAAGCGATGGGTTTGAAAAAACCAGCCCACATGGATGGCCAAAGTTTTCTACCATTGGCACGCGGTAAATCGATACCGTGGCGTGACTATTTTCTCTACGTCTATTACTGGGAACAAAATTTTCCGCATACTCCGACTCACTTTTGTTTGCGAGGGTCTCAATATAAGTACATCACGTATTACGGACTTTGGGACACCGATGAGTTATTCGATATTCAATCTGACCCCGGTGAACAAAATAATTTGATCCACAACCCAGTATTTGCAACAAAGAAAACTGAAATGCAAAATCAGTTATACGCGATGATGGATGAATTAGGCGGGATGGAAATTCCGATGAACCCGCCACGCGGTCGCCAACAAAACAAACGGCTTCGGTCTCGCGGAGGCGTTCAGGCGGCCGATTTTCCCGATGCCATGATCGTGGACGAACCGCTCCGGGAAATCAAATAGTCGCCGGCCCTATTTAATTCCGATCACCACATCTCAACAAACATGGTTTTGTCATGACTCTAAACGACACTCGGTTTTTATTGGCAACCTTGATTGCATTTTGGCCATGCCTTACCCCAGATGATACGGCCGGGGAAAGCTCGGGCGTGGAATCTGAAATCCGGTGTGTTCAACCTGGTCCATTTCCAAATCGTTTTACGCCGGTGGATCGACAATTGCATTCGCATGCTTCGAGATCTCTATCAAATTCACCGTCTCATGAATTGGATACGGGCAAGGAGCAAAAGAGCAGATTCATCCAATTAAAAAATATGGCCGGGCGAGACTGGCTCGTTGGTCCTGATGGTCGCCCGTTTTTCGCTCACGGCATCACACACGTCAACAACAAGCGTTCTCCATTTGATTTTTCCCAGTTCTCAACTGCCTGTCGCAAGTTAGGATTCAATGCTTACGGTTATGGATGCCCCCCGATCCTTAAAAAGGATTTACCCTACATCGAAGGCTGGAATCACCTGGTCCCAATTTCCACCTATCGAGGAGATGGTAGTTTTCAGTTTGTGGATATTTTTGATCCGAAAGTTCAAGATAAATTGGTCTTGGGAGTGAAGGCAAGCTGCCAAAAGGGTAAACACAATCCTAATCTGATCGGTTACTGCTGGACAGATTTAGGAGCATGGCCCATCCAAAATTCAACCAAGAAAAACTGGGTTGAACATATCAAGTCGCTTCCTGATGGCTCTGCCGGAAACAAGGCGTATCAAAACTTTTTAGCATCTTGGAAAGGCAGGGCCTCCGACAAGGATGGTGAGTTTTTGCGACTTATCGCCAGGGAGTATTTTCGCGTTATCGGGGAGGCAAATCGTAAGTTTGACCCCGACCATTTAATCTTCGGAGACCGTTTCGCATTCAACACTTATGATCCAATAGTCGTCAGCGAAATGTTACCTTGGGTGGATGCAATTGCAATTCAGCCACCTTTTTGGGGTCCTTTTCCACGGAAAAGGTTGGACCAAATTCATGACTTCACCAAAAAACCAATTCTGCTTTGTGACTTTGCGATCCGGTTTGACGATGGGAAGAAAGACATACGAAGTTTCAACAAAGTCAAGAACTCAATGAGTGCTGGACAAGAATACACCACCTACGTGAAAGCCGCCTTCGATTCCGGTTACATTCTGGGGGTTTTCTGGTGTAATCCGGTCGATTCTTCAAAGAGCTTTGGGAAAGGTGGAGTCAAACAAGGCTTCTTTGGTGACGGGTTGACGAAACGCCCCGGACTCCATGAAGCTGTTCAAAAGCTAAATCAATCGCTCAGGGAACTTACGCCCAGGGATCAACTTAAATAGCGGGCCATCGCCCCTTCTAGCGTTGGTAACCCAAATCGAAGGAAAAAACGTCGGTGATCTGGTCCTAGCAATTCGATTTTGCTTAATTCAAAATAGGAACCTGAATTCGGTTCAATGCGTCATTTGCAAAATGCAAAAATCCAATCATCAAGCAAAATCAACTCGAAAGGCAACTTTCAACGCCTTTCTGTTTCTGAGTTTGATTTTTGCGTCCGGCGATTCATCATCGGCTCAAAATACCACTAAAATCGACGGCGACTACTACCGAAAAATTATCAGGCCAATTTTGTCCGACAAGTGCTACACCTGCCACGGGCCTGACGAGCAAACGCGTGAAGGAGGGTTTCGATTTGACCAACGCGATAGTGCCTTCGCAATCGCAGATTCTGGTGCGACTCCCATCGCTCCAGGCTCAATTGAAAAAAGCGAATTGCTGCATCGGATTTTCGCCAAGGAGGGAGATTGGTCGAAGATGCCCCCTGACGATCAGGAAAAACAGTTAACTCTGGAAGAAAAGGAACACTTGAACCGGTGGATTCGCGGTGGTGCTCCATGGCGGAATCACTGGGCATTTGAATGGATTCAACGTCCGCCAGTTCCTAAATCAGATGAACTCATTCAGGAATTTGAATTGCCCGAAAACTGGCAAAATAACCCAATCGACTCATTCGTTCTTCGGTCGATCAAAGCCCAAAGCCTTACTCCGTCGCCTCCGGCGGACAAACCGACGCTGATCCGTAGACTGTCATTTGATTTGACTGGCTTGCCACCATCCCCATCCGAAGTAAAGGCTTTCCTGGCGGACGATTCTGAAAATGCCTACGAAAAAGTAGTTGATCGCCTACTCAATTCCGTTCACTACGGTGAACACATGGCCAGCTATTGGTTGGACGCAGCTCGATTCGCAGACACCAATGGCTACCAGAATGATTTTGGCCGCAACATGTGGCCCTGGCGTGACTGGGTGATTGAAGCATTCAATAATAACCAACCTTTTGATCAATTCACGATCGAACAGTTGGCCGGTGACATGCTGCCCGATCCTACCCTGCAGCAACGAATCGCTACCGGATTCAACCGAAACAATCGGACAGTGACCGAAGGAGGCTCGATTGAACAAGAATGGCACGTAGAAAATGTGATTGACCGCGTTGAAACGGTTTCGACGACCTTTCTTGGTTTAACAATGGGCTGCGCTCGGTGTCACGACCATAAATACGATCCAATTTCTCAAAAAGAGTTTTATGAATTTTTCGCCTACTTCAACAGTTCTCGCGACAAAGGCTTTTACCAGGAAAGACGCGGAAACGTGGGGCCGGTTGCGTCGGTCCCCAGTGCACTAGACGCCCAAAAAATTGAAGATCTTGAATCCCGGATCGAGACCTTGGAACGTAATCTGGTCAAACTCAAAGACTCGCGTCCAACTCGAATAGAAAAGTGGGAATCAGAATTCAGAAACTCGCCCCCGCTGATTCCTACAAACGATATGGAGGACTTTACTGCCGAGTGTCTGGCTTTTTGTAAGAGTGAAAACCCGTCCGATGTAACTCGCAGGATGGTGAGGAATCAAACTGTCAAGAATCGACTGATTGATTCCTGTTTCCCAGATTCGACATTGGAAAACTGCCGCCCCGCGTTAACGTTTGCCGATAATGACAAGTTTCCGTTGACGTTGGACACGGACTTCGAATTCGCAGCCCAGCAGCCATTTTCAGTCACTCTTTGGGTGCGGCCGAAGAAACACGGAGCCATTCTGAGTCGGATGGATGCTGGTAATGACTATCGCGGGTTTGACATTTTGCTGACCGACCGCGGCGAAGTGAATGTCCACCTAATTCATCAATGGCCCGTGAATGCGTTAAAAGTAACTACGAAATCGACTGTCCCAATCGATCGATGGTGCCAAATCGGCGTAGTTTACGATGGCTCTCAGAAAGCTCGGGGACTTCAAATCTACATTAATGGATTGGAAGTCTCACACGAAGTCAACAACGACAATTTGAATGGCTCAACCATCACGCGTCATCCGTTTTGGATTGGGCGGCGGTCTTACGCACCATCAAGCACGGGGCGGTTGACGGACCTTAGACTTTTTGATTTTGGTCTCACATCGGCAGACGTCGGCTTCTTAATTGAAACCCAACTGCGAAACCTGGTTGCGATAGGTCCCCAGCAAAGGACCAAAGAACAGGCAAATTTGTTGTCTCATCTTTTTGCAACGCGGATCTCTCCAGAGGAATCGGAAATGCGCAGAAGGATCGCGGACACGCAGCGAAGACTTAAAACCGTAAAAAGTGAAATCCCGACTACGATGGTGATGGAGGAATTGGAAACGCCTCGTCCCACGTTTCTTTTGAACCGAGGATTATACGACCAGCCCGACAAGTCAGAATTACTGAGTCCAGGGCTTCCCGCCTTTCTTCCCAATACCGAATCTGATTACCCACCGAATCGACTGGGATTGGCTCAGTGGATTGTCGATTCAGAGAATCCTCTGACAGCCAGAGTGACGGTCAATCGTTTTTGGCAAAACTATTTTGGAGTGGGTCTATTAGATACGCCTGAAAACTTTGGAGTCCAAAGTCCTCTGCCATCGCACCCTGAATTGCTTGATTGGCTGGCCACCGAATTCATGCAGACTGGATGGGATGTCAAGGCATTCCAAAAACTGATTGTCATGAGCCAGACGTATCAGCAATCTTCGAAAGTAACTCAACAGATGTTGGATGAAGACCCGAAAAATCGCTGGCTGGCCCGCGGCTCACGATTTCGACTCTCTTCGGAAGCGATTCGTGACAATGCACTGGCGGTAAGTGGATTGTTAACTCCCAAAATTGGCGGTCCATCGGTGAAGCCGTATCAGCCAGAAGGCTTATGGCAAGAATTAGCAGGTGGTGCCGGCGAAAAACCGTACGTCCAGGCAACTGATGGGGACCTTTATCGGCGAAGCCTGTACATCTACCGCAAACGAACCGTCCCCCATCCGACAATGTCGACTTTTGATGCAGGCAGCCGTGAAGTTTGTCAGGTCGCTCGGCAACGAACCAACACGCCACTTCAGGCACTTGCGTTGCTTAACGATGTCACTTACGTCGAAGCGGCCAGGGCTTTGGCGGACAAAGTAATGCAACAAGAAAAAGATACCGCGTCGCAGATCAAGCTGGCGTTCTTACGCACAGTGGCGAGAAACCCTAACAAAATGGAACAAGATATTTTGGTGAATGCCTATCAAAGAAATCTGAAACGATTTCAAGTTCGCCAGAATAATGCAAACGAACTTTTGAGTTACGGTGAATTGAAAAAACTAGAAACGATAGATAACTCCAAGTTAGCGGCAATGACGATTGTTTGCAGCACGATCCTGAATCTGGATGAAGCCGTCACCAAAGAATAATCGTGATGAAATTCCATGACTAAAAAATCCACGCAATCGAATACACTCCAACAGGTTCAAAAACAGAATCGCCGACAGTTCCTCAACCAGGCTCAATTAGGTTTAGGCACGCTTGCGTTGAGCTTTTTGGGAAACTCTGGCTTGGCTACAGATTCGTCACCTGAATCTGATTTTAAAATTCCCAATCGCCCACCGCGAGCCAAACGGGTTATCTACCTATTTCAGTCGGGAGCACCCTCTCAATTTGAACTTTTCGATCACAAACCGAATCTGAAAGACCTCGAAAGAAAAGAATTACCAGATTCGATTCGGATGGGCCAGCGTCTGACGGGAATGACCAGCAAGCAGTCAAACTTTCCGATCGTGCCTTCGCATTTTAAGTTTCGAAAACATGGTCAATGCGGGATGGAGATCAGCGAACTGCTGCCATACACATCCAAAATCGCTGACGAAATGTGCATGATTCGATCGATGAAAACCGAAGCGATCAACCATGATCCTGCGATCACATTTTGCCAAACTGGATTCCAGCTTGCCGGTCGCCCGAGTATTGGCGCGTGGTTGGCCTATGGATTGGGTAGCGTCAACCAAGACTTGCCTTCTTATGTTGTCATGGCATCTCGCGGAACTGGACGAGCCGCTGGCCAACCGCTCTACGATCGCCTTTGGGGGAGTGGATTTCTTCCGACCAAGCACCAAGGGGTGAAATTAAGAAGCGGCAAGGAACCCGTCCTTTACCTCAGCAACCCACCCGGCTGCACGACCCAACTACGAAAAGAGATGCTCGACGATATCGCTTCTTTGAACCAGATTAAGCACGACCAAGTTGGCGACCCGGAAATATTAACCCGCATATCGCAGTACGAACTTTCGTTT
This sequence comes from Planctomycetota bacterium, assembly GCA_039200505.1. Taxonomy (GTDB): domain Bacteria; phylum Planctomycetota; class Planctomycetia; order Pirellulales; family Pirellulaceae; genus Mariniblastus. The sequence goes on from JBCCSJ010000114.1 coordinate 14,548, forward strand.
CGGATGCAAGCTTCGGTCCCGGATCTGACCGACATCTCGGACGAGCCTGAACATATTCTGGATATGTATGGCCCCGACGTAAGGAAGCCAGGGACTTACGCTCGAAATTGTCTTCTAGCGCGAAGGCTTGCCGAACGAGACGTTCGCTTTATTCAATTATTCCACATGGGCTGGGACCATCATAACGATTTGCCTGACCATATCTCAAAACAATGCAAAGATACTGATCAACCGTCGGCGGCTTTGGTGCAAGATCTACGGCAAAGAGGCCTTTTGGAAGACACGCTCGTGGTTTGGGGAGGCGAATTTGGACGCACCGTTTACAGCCAGGGTAAACTTACCACCGACAATTATGGCCGCGACCACCACCCGCGAAATTACTCGATTTGGATGGCCGGCGGCGGTATCAAGCAGGGTCACACCCACGGGACGACCGACGATTTTTCTTACAACATCGTCGAGGACTCCGTGGAAGTCTTTGATCTGAACGCAACAATTCTGCACCTAGTGGGGATCAACCACAAAAAGCTGACTTATCGTTATCAGGGCCGCGACTTCAGGCTTACCGATGTTCATGGCCGAGTCGTCGAAAAGATTTTAAGTTAGACAAATAGCCACGGGAAGGAAATTGAGTTTGTAGTTTTACAAAAGGCATAGAACGAAAGTAGGGGGCACAAATCTTTTGGGCCTTTTGAATATCTACCAAAGCGGTGCAAAAATTAACCATGGTAAATAACCTGTCCCATCAGTTTCTTGGCCCCGAGTTTCTTATAAAAA